>CAZLKG010000021.1:0-15172 GCA_964560045.1 uncultured Slackia sp. | reverse complement strand
ACTCTCGATGATGTCGGGATAGATGGTGCCCTGCGCCAGGTACTTCACCGGGCGCCCGCCTTCCGCCAAATCATTCGCAACGGCAAAGAATTCCTCCCAAAACTGCGTGCCGATGATTTTGCGCTTAGCTTCCGGTTCGGTCACTCCTGCTAGCAGTTTGGCATAGCGCTTCTCGGCATGCACATGCACAAAGTCCACGTCAAACTGCCTGGTGAACACCTCTTCGACCTCTTCGGGCTCGTTTTTGCGCAAAAGTCCATGGTTTACAAACACGCAGGTCAACTGGCGCCCAATAGCGCGGGCACACAGGGCTGCAACCACGGATGAATCAACGCCGCCCGAAAGGCCCAAAATCACGCGCGCATCGCCGACATGCTCACGAATCTCGGCGACCTTCTGCTCGATAATGCTGTCCATGATCCACGAGCCGTCAAACCCGCACACGTCAAACAAAAAGGTACTCAGCAGCTCCTTGCCGTATTCGGTATGTTTAACCTCGGGATGAAATTGAGTACTAAACAGCTTCTTTTCGACGCACTCCATGGAGGCCACGGGACACACATCGGTGTGCGATGTCACCACGAACCCTTCCGGTACCTGGCTCACCGAGTCGCGATGACTCATCCATACGGTCTGGTTGGTCGGCGTATCGCCGAACAGCACGCTCTCGTCTTCGCGCACGATGATGGCTGGGCCGTATTCGCCCACATCAGAATGAGCTACCTCACCGCCGAGCGTGGCAGCCATAATCTGGTGTCCGTAGCAAAAGCCTAGGGTAGGCAATCCCATGTCAAAGATGGCGGGGTCTACGGAGGGAGCATCGTCGGCGTATACGCTTGCAGGCCCACCGGAGAGAATGAGCGCCGCAGGATTGGCGGCAGCAATCTCTTCGGCAGACGCATCACAGGGCATGATTTCGGAATACACACCTAAGTCACGCACGCGGCGGGCGATGAGCTGCCCGTACTGCGCGCCGAAGTCCAGCACAACAACCTTCTGCTCGCTGAAGATAGATTGATCCATGCGTTTGTTCCTTTTGTCGGGTGGTTGAAACATGGATACAAGCATAGCGCATATGGCGAAAGGTCATTCATGAATGCGCGAAAACATTGCAGAGCCTGGGCATAATCGCAATATGCTGACTGCTAGGTTGGCTATCTTCGTCTTTCGTTGAGAAAAGCCCGTCGTGGCGGGCTTAAATTGGGCGCTGCCCCGATGAGAGGAGGGTGGGCAGCGCCTTTGCCAAGATGGCTTCTATTGTCCTGGCGAATTCTTATCCCGGATTGTCCTGACCTGCCAAAGATCGACCTGAAGGCTACCTCTGGTGTGGATGGGTTGTCCGGAGAATAGCTACGCGAGTTCTTCCGCGATAGTCTCGGCAGCTATTAGGCCGTAAGCGAATGCCTGTGACAATCCAATGTTATAGGGATGTCCGTCGAGATTGTCGACGGCACCGGTTACGTCGCCTGCCGCATAGAGGCCGGGTAAGATGGAGTCGTCCTCCTTGAGTACGTGCGCTTTCAGATCAATGTACACGCCGCCTTGGGCGATATAGGGTGTGGGCGTGACCATTACGGCATACATTTCGTTATTTGCATCCATTGAGGTCAGATTGGGGTTGCCGAATTCGTCCTCAGTTCCGTTTGCCACGCAGTCGTTTACGGCGTCAAGTGAGGCAATAAGGTCGGGTAAGTCATATTGATCGGCGAGATCCTGATAGTCTTTGCCCGATATCATGTCACCGGTCTCTTCCAGGAAACGGTAGTCGATGCCGTAAGTGTTGCCGTTGGGGTTCAGGCCATAATATGCGGTCTTGTCGAACACCCAGTAGAAATCCGTAGATTCTTTTTCCTTGAATAGATGCAGGTACTCCTTGTAGTCACCCGACTCGTTTACGAAGCGCTTGCCGGTGGAGTCGACAATGACACCGGGTACGGTGTTGCAGATGTAGGAAATCTCTGCGAGTGAGACGGCGCCGTGGTAATGACTGGTGACCCCCTGGTCCATGCATATCCACTGAGCGCCCACGTCTTTAGCCAACAGCATGCCATCACCGGTTGTCCAGGGAGGCCCCATGCGGGTGAACTTGAGTTCGGTAGGCTGATACTCTTCCATGAGTTCGTCGTTCATGACGTAGCCGCCGCTTGCCAGCACCACAGCGCGCGCGGTCACGTTGTAAGTGGTGCCGTCTACGCTCTCGGCGACCAGACCCACGACTCGTTCGCCGTCCATGGTGAGACTTGTAACCGGCGTCTCTTTGAGTATTTCCACACCTAGCTGTGTGGTCAGGTAGTTCTCAATGAATACGATGGAATACTTGCAGCCGATTTGGAAATCTCCGGGTGCGAACACGGGAGCGATGGCGCGGTCGAACGGGGTGAACCCGACGCCGATGCTCGACATCTTGTTAACTGCCTTGCTCGAATAGACGATGGTGTTTTTGAGGTAGGGCATGTCAGGGTTGTAATATGGGCTTTCTGTGTCAGCTTGTCCCTGGCGGAATTCGAAGCACTTTTCGAAGGTGCTATAGCGTTCTACGCAGTTTTCAATACCCCATGCTTTTTGCACGTCGGTTTCAGCTGTGTAGATGCCACCGCCCGTGAGCGGGGTGCATCCACCCACATAGGGCATCCTTTCAAAAATAGTGACGTTGTAGCCACTCTCGGCGAGCTCCCATGCAGCCATGAGTCCGGCTGGTCCGCCGCCCATGATGGCGACGTCAACCTCTTTATCAACGCTGCTTGGGGTAGGTTCAGATGCAGTGTAGCCCGTGAAGTCGTCGGGATTGCCACCCGCCGAGGTGATTGCCTGGGATACGGCATTGATAATGGCGTTGCTCGTGATGGTGGCACCCGTAATCGTATCGGCGTCAAGGCACTGGGATTCGACAATGCGCAACGGCATCTTCTCAACGGCCTCTTCACCCACTATGTAGCTCTCACGGTGGTTGAGTACTTTGACGTCGGCAATCTTACCGTCGGTTATTTGTGTTCGCGTCGTTATCTTGCCATGCATGCTGATGGTGTCGGTGATGTAGATACCGTCGGTAAATTCATCGGGGATGGAGTTGACTTCGTTTTCGTCTTCGGAGGATTGGCTTGTAGGCGAACATCCTGCAAGCGCGACACCTCCCACGGCTGCTGCTGCAGCTCCTACCGCAGCACTCTTGAAGAGCGTTCTACGAGTGATGCCTGTGGTCTTTGCGTTCTCGTTTCTGTGTTCCATGTTCCCTCCCCATGCCTTGCTTCGGTTCTCCTGTGATTCGGAGCCATCCTTCACTCCGACAAAGCTGCGTCTTTCGATGCGTTTTGTGATATGAGTTGCGTTGTCGGATCTGGAGGCAGAGTATAGGCGGGCATGCTGGGCGAATCGTCCGTACTGGCGGGGTATAAAATGCGTATTTTCTTCCCAGATTGATTAAGAATGGAGTAATCAGGAAGGTGACCAGCTGTTTTATGACGGCCGTACGATTGCGGCTTCGCGTTTTACACGGTGTGTTTCAGGAGATAGCATCGATTAGAGAGATGTACCACTGTGGCGGAACTGCTCGGATGTTGGGTATACTTTGCGTAGGTATACAGTCGTTGGTTACACCATCCTGATATATGCGATGAGGGGGCACGGGTGCCGCATTCCCGTAGAAGGCGTCGATTAGTTTCGCGCATGGCCGTAGCGCATAGGAAGCGCCTGCGTCCTGCATGGGAGTGAGTGCTTGAGGGGAGACGGGGTATGCTGAGCTATGCGAGGGGTGGAAAGGCGGTTCTTGCCGCGCCAGTACCTTTTGACGTGAGTGCCATTTCACTGCCCATTCTGCAGGCTTTAATTCACGCGCTCCTTCCGTCGGTGTCAACGGTTGCGTTCTTTACGTCCGCCTCATCCACATTTGCTGCCTCCTGTCAGCCACGCACTGCTTTCTTGGGTTCCTCTGTTCTATCGTTCGCTGGCATAGGATGTCTGGGTGCCATCGTGCAGTTTCTCTTCATGTTCACCGAAGGGAAGACCGAAAATCCTAACGAGGTTCTATGGGTGCTAGCCGGTGTGTCGGTGTGTGTTGTGGTGCTGCTCGCAGCGCGACTCTTGCGTGGAGGAGCCGAGGTTGCCATCCTGTCGCGGTTTATCTTGCCTCTAATTGTGCTCGGTGAGTTTCTTATATTCGCGGTTGACTCCGATCAGCAACCTGTCGAGGTGTTCGTCATTGGAATCGCGTGGATGTATTTCAGGGTGTTCTACTGGATGATTTGGCGCGCTGCCGCGTTGCGCTCTTCGAGGCCCCCTGCGGTGGTGTTCGCCGTCGGGCAGATGGCTTTGACGTTGGGTTGCGCAGTGGGAAGCGTCATCTACATCGGGGTGATGGAGCTGAATCCCGCGGAGTTTATCATTCTCGGTGGGGTGTGCATGGCCGTCGTTCTCGTTTCCGTTGGTTTCTTCGACAGTACGCGATTCTCTTCACAGTATGCGGGCGAAGAATTTGATTCATCCGACAAGGCGGCCTGCGAGCGCTGTGTTGACGCGGCTACGGCGAGGTATGGGTTATCGCGCCAGGAGCGTGTGATAGCGCGTATGCTCGTGGAGGGTAAGGACAATGATGCCATCCGAAAGAAGCTTGTGATAGCGCCCAACACACTGCGGACGCACCTGCGAAACATATACAGGAAGACCGACATCCATCGTCGCGAAGACCTTGTAGTACTTCTTCGGAGTATGAAGCGGATGTGAGCTTTTGTTTCTTTTCGCTCTCCGCCCGGCGACTGTGCGGCATTTCGACCGTATCCTGGGGCACCATGTGTGCGTGTACGCGATCCCGCGTCGGGACGCCCCGCAACGTTGCGGGGGGTGCAAAGCGCGCGACAAGTCCGTCGATCAGCTAGAACCGTAATTATATGGACGTATTGATTGAAGCACTTAAAGCCTGCCTGTTCGGCATCGTCGAGGGCATTACCGAATGGCTGCCCATCTCATCAACCGGCCATATGATGCTGCTTGATGAGGTGGCTACCTTAAACGTATCTGATGAGTTCTATAGCACGTTTCTCGTGGCCATTCAGTTGGGTGCCATCATGGCCGTCATCCTGCTATTCTTCCATAAGCTCAACCCGTTCTCACCGCACAAGACACTCAAACAAAAACGCACCACCTGGGGCATCTGGGCCAAAGTGGCGGTGGGTTCCATCCCTGCGGCAATCGTGGGTCTGCTTTTTGACGATTGGGTAGAGACCAACATTATGACCAACGAAGATCTCTCTGCCACTGTTGTGGCCACAGCGCTTGTGGCCTACGGTATCATCTTCATCGTAATCGAGACACGCAATCGCAGGCTCATTGCCGAGGCGAGCCAGATGCGTGGAGTGCACGTTCGTACTCCTGAGCGTATTAAACAAAGCGATACCTCGGGCCATGCGTACGTTTCCGTGGATCCCAATACCGATACTGAATATGACGCCTCCAGCATCATTGCCAAGGTGAACACCTTCGATGAGATGTCTTACAGAAGGGCATTTCTTATCGGAATCTTTCAAAGCCTGGCGATTGTTCCCGGTACCTCGCGCTCTGGTTCCATCATTATCGGCTCCATGCTCTTGGGAACATCGCGCACCGTTGCTACCGAGTTCGCCTTCTTCCTGGCCATTCCCATTATGTTCGGATGGAGTCTACTGAAGTTCATCAGGCACGGCTTCGCCTATACAAGCGTCGAGTGGATGGTCTTTTTTATCGGATTCGTTGTGGCGTTTTTTGTGTCGGTTTTAGCCATCAAGTTTTTGATCGGATATGTGAAAAAGCATGACTTTACTGTCTTTGGTATCTACCGCATCATAGTTGGAGCAGTGGTGCTGATATACTTCCTGGTCATTGCCTAAGCGCTCACATTTTTAACGCGCGTCTGGTGCTGGGTGCGACCCTCAAGGAAAGGAAAACACAATGGGGATCCTGGATGCGTTTAACGACGAATCAGGTAAGGTGAGCACGAGTAACGACCGCTATCGCGTGATGCAGGTGGTTCTTCGTGAGAAGTTCGTTGGCAAGGGTTCCAAGAATTTCACTGAAATTGAGGAACTGTGCAACGAGCAGTGGGCGCAGGGTTACAGACTTCATACCTTTGCCCAGTCAACTGCTAACTCAACGGGATTTGGTGGGGGAGATAGAACTATTTGCAACCTTGTTTTTGAAAAAAGAGACTAGTTTGCCGAATAGCTGTTTGAGTAAAGAGCTATTTCAAAAAGTGAGCTAAGCAAGGACGGGTTTATAGGTGCCCGTCCTTTCGTTGTAGGGCTTAAGTACGTATCCGCCTCCGTATTATGAAAAGGAGGCGCAGTTTAAGGTGTAGTTTAAGGTGGAGGGCATGGTCGACATAGACTCTCTCAATGATGCGCAGCGCGAGGCGGTGCTGTGCACCGAAGGGCCGTTGCTTGTTTTAGCGGGTGCTGGCTCGGGCAAGACGCGTGTGCTCACGTACCGTATCGCGCATATGCTGGGTGACTTAGACGTACAGCCCTGGCAAATTCTAGCCATCACCTTCACCGACACGGCTGCCACCGAGATGCGCGAGCGCCTGAGGCACTTGGTGGGATCCGTCGCGCGCGGCATGTGGGTGTCCACCTTCCACAGTATGTGTGTGCGTATCCTGCGCGCCGACTGCGAAAACCTAGGCTACGACAAAGGCTTCACCATCTATGACGATGATGATTCGAAGCGTCTGGTCAAAGAGATCATGACAGAACTCGATCTTGATTTCGAGAGCTTTCCTCTACAGAGTATCCGACACAGCATCTCGCAGGCCAAAAACGAGCTTATTGACCCCGGCGATTTTGCAAGTCAGGCGTGCAATCCTAAGGCTAGGGCGGCAGCGCGTGTGTATGAGCGTCTGCAACAGCGCCTCAAGGCGGCTAATGCCTTCGACTTCGATGATTTGCTCATGTATACGTGGCTTCTACTAAAAAACCATCCCGATGTGCTGGAGGCATATCAGGATCGTTTTCGCTATATTCTGGTGGATGAGTATCAGGATACTAACCACGCGCAATATGAAATCTGTCGGATGCTTGCGGCCAAGCACAAAAACATTATGGTGGTAGGCGATGACGACCAGTCCATCTACAGCTGGCGCGGTGCTGACATTCGCAACATCCTCGAGTTTGAACAGGACTATCCCGACGCAGTCACGGTTAAGTTGGAGCAAAATTATCGCTCTGCGGGCAATATCCTTGTCGCCGCCAATGCGGTGGTGGCCAACAACGTCAACCGCAAGGAAAAACGGTTGTTCACGCTTGCCGATGACGGCGAGAAGATAGACGTGTACACAGCTGCCGATGAACGCGACGAAGGTCGCTGGATTGCCGCTGAGATAGAGCGCCGACGCGCCGAAGGTACTCCGTATGACCAGATCGCCGTGTTCTACCGCACCAATGCGCAAAGCCGCTCTCTTGAAGACATGCTGCTGCGCGCAGGCGTGCCGTACCGCATTGTAGGCGGTACCCGCTTTTTCGAACGAGCTGAGATTCGCGACGTGATGGCCTATCTCACGCTGCTCGTGAATCCCGCTGACGATATTGCCGCCAAACGCGTGATCAACACACCGCGCCGTGGCATCGGTAGAACTACACTTGAATACATCGACAACGTAGCGAGGAATTCCGGCATGCCTTTTATGATGGCAGCAGAACTGTGTGTGGCTGACGATCGCCTGCAGAAGCGAACCCGCGCATCGCTCGCTACATTTGTGAACCTGATCGAAGAGGCGCGCGGCTTTAGCGGTGATTTACGACGGGTGATTGAGGCCGTGATTGATGGCAGTGGGCTCATCGCTGAGCTTCAGGCGCACAACACCGATGAGGCGCGAGGACGTATCGAGAACATTAAAGAGTTTTTGTCGGTTGTCGATGAATATGTGGAAACACATACAGATGATGAAGGGGATGTTTTTGTCGAGGCGGACAAGTCGGACGAGTCATTCTTTGACGAAAGGTTTGGCGGGGACAACCCGCCTGGACGAGCGTTTGGCGCTGCAAGCCTGGACGATCTTCAAGCCGCCGTCCTTGCTCCTGGCTTTGCCTCCAACAATGCGGAATCTGAATCCTCCTTGTTGGCGCGCTCAACCATTACGGGTCTTGCTTCCAGCGGTGCGACGTTTGGGAGATCCAGTGGTCAGACCAGCTTTTCCTCAATTCGCAGGCTTTCCCCCTCTTCGTTGGCCGATTTCATCGAATGGGTTCGTCTGCGCACCGATCTTGATGCCGCCAGTCTTGAGGACAACCACGCCGTTACGCTTATGACGGTGCATGCATCTAAGGGCCTAGAGTTCGACTGCGTGTTCGTGGCGGGTATGGAGGAGACGCTTTTCCCGCACGGCAATTCTGAGGATGATGAGGCGGAACTTGAGGAGGAACGCCGCTTGGCCTACGTTGCCATCACGCGCGCCCGCAAAAAACTCTATCTGACCTGCGCTCAGACGCGCAAGATTTTCGGGGGAACAACGACTAATCCCACATCGCGCTTCGTGGGAGAAATTCCTTCTGATGTGCGCCGCGCCATTGGGTTGGGCAGCTTTGGATTTACGGGAACAGGCTGGGAAAAACGCGGTAGCCGACGTGGAATATCCGGAAGTGGCACCGAGGCCGGAGGCGGTCGCGTGTTCGGTGTGTCGAGTACCAGAGGAAATCGCTCGAAAACAGTCGAGAGGTCCGCTGCCCGTCGCAGATCAACTTCGCCGAATCAGCAAGGCATCGAATCGTCCACCGTGTACGCCAATCCCAATGCCAAAAAGAAGGCAGCGGCCAACATGACGTTTTCTGCAGGTGATGTTGTAGATCATAAGGTCTTTGGGCGCGGCACGATTGTCGAGGTAGATGGCGACACACTCCATATCTTTTTTTCCAAGACGGGCAAAACCAAAAAGCTGCACAAGGATTACGCGCCTATCGTAAAGATCGATTGAGGCTCCGATAAAAGGCGGCTTTACGCCCTGCCCTATGCTCTGCTTTATGCCTCACTGAACGCATACATGGCGGTGCTCTGACTCAGTACCCTGTCAACATCCCAGGTCTGGGCGCTGCGTACGACGGAATAGGGGTCGTTAATGGTGAGCTCGCCGTCATCGTTAATGCCCGTGATCACAAGGAAATGACCTGATATGGTGAAATCGCCCGGTCCCACGTTGCAGACCACCACGAAGTCGTTTTCCAGGTACCACTTGAGTGTGGCGGAATCGAGGCTGAATTGCTTGCAGGAAAGACCCAGCTCGGATGCGATATCCACGAAAAAGGTTCTCACGGTTCCCTCGTAATCGATTGCGTAGCCGCGCTCGCTTGCCAAGACCCCCATGTCATAGGGCGTCATGTCAGTATTGCCGGTGAGTCCCATGTACACCATGGAAAGTGATGTAGGCGCACACCCGGCTGCTGCGAAGGTCATTGCGCAATATTCGGTATAGCCCCAGCGTGCGTCCCACTGCATAAAAAGCGGTACGGTGCCCTTTTGCACCTCTTCATCATAGGCTTCTCCTGTTTCCTGGGGGTAGTTGTCGGCAATGTTGACCAAAAAGTCGATGGATTCCGGCTCATTTGCCGCCAACTTGAGAAGTTTTGTAGCCTCATCATCAGGTAAAACCGAGGTAATGGTGTTGATGATATGCGCTACTCGCCCGTCAGAGGCAGCAAGGCTTTCCAGGGATTCGGCAAGATCGCTATCCACCTCGTCGGGCAGAAGCGTCATGTCCGCCTGCTCAGTCTTGATTTCTTCCTGCGCATCTTCTACGGAAGAAGCCCCTGTCGCTTGCCCAGCTTCGGCGGGAGTGTTCGCTTCGTGCTCATCCAAAGAAAGGTAGGCGGCGAAGCCCGCTGCGACGGGTAGCAATAACAGTAACATGACGATAGGTACGGTGAGCGTGGAGCGCGAGAGTCGCAAGAAAAAGTTCTTTCTTGCGAGCGATGCCGAAATGCTTTCGTCCTGCGAGGCGGAATGGCTGCCCATATCGGATGTCATTTGTCGTCGGGAACGCCGCCTGCTTCTCGCCTTGATGTGTGAATGTCTAGGGGAGGGTTTAGATTGGTGCGAACCATTGGAGTTATCTGAATCGGCCCAATCAAAACGGTCGGTAAAAAGCTGTCCATCCGTCTCTTCGCCGAAAGATGCAAAGGACAGCTCTTCTTCGGTGGAAAAATCACCCTGCAATTTTGTGCGCGGTACTGCCGAACGCTGCTCAGGACGTCCGCGCACTGCCGAACGTTGTTTGGGATGCCTGCGTGCTGCCGGGCGTTGCTCAGAGCGTTCGTGCGCTGCCGAACGTCGTTCAAGTCGTCCGCGTGCTGCCGGGCGTTGCTCAGAACGTCCACGCGCTTCCAGACGTCGCTCAAGACGTCTGCGTGCGACCTCACGCGGGTTATCCAGGAGATCTCTTGACGGATCGTCTGGATCCAGACGGTGGCGCGCCCCTTTTGCTCTGTCTTCGTTGCCTTGCGTCATATCGGTACGATGTCCTCTCTCGACATGCTTAGGCAGGCCTACAGCATTCGTGCTTTTTCCACAGTTGCTGCAAGCGCGTTTATCACTGCGCCACGCATGCCCATCTCCTCAAGCGTGCGTACGCCTTCGATGGTGGTGCCCCCGGGAGAGCATACCGCATCTTTGAGCGCGCCGGGGTGCTGTCCGGATTCGAGCACCATCCTGCCCGATCCCACAGCGGTTTGCGCCGCAAAACGGTACGCTTGGGCGCGTGGCATGCCTTCGCGCACCGCCGCATCAGCCATAGCCTCAATGAACATGTAGAAGAACGCAGGAGCGCATCCGGCAACGGCGGTTGCCGCGTCGATCAGCTTCTCAGGAATAATCTCACTTTTGCCGAAGGAATGTACGAGCGCAAGCACCCTGTCAAGGTCTTTTTGGGTGCAGGCATCGTTGGGGACAACCGAGGTCATGCCCTCTTTCACGGCGGCGGGGGTATTGGGCATGAGGCGCACTACCTTGCGTACGCCTGCGGCCTCAGAAAGCCAGGCCAGCGTTTTGGCAGGGGCGATGGATACCAGTACCACATCTGCAAAAAGGGCAGGGGCTATCTGGGCAATCACCTCGTTGAATGCGGGAGGCTTTATCGCCAACACGACGATTTCAGCCCGAGCCGCCTGAGCGTTGTCTAAGGTCACATCAATACCAAACTGCTCACGCACCATATCGAGTGTGGCTTGGGTGCGGGCGGATGCAATGATGCTGCTCGGTGCGTACATGCCGGACGAAACGATGCCCTGAATGATGGCGCGGCCCATGTTGCCACAGCCGATGAAGCCTATTTCATACATGCGTCACATCTCTCTATCGAACCGAAAAGCTGTTCAATGTCATGGGGTCTTTCAAAAAGGAGCGCTCACTTTGCTGCCAGGATGGGTGCGGCAACCTGCTTTTTACGGGACAAAACGCCCGGCATCCATACGGCTTTGCCGTCTACATCAATGCCGAACACACGGTTTATCAGCGCAGTCTCACCTTCGCAGACGAAGTTACTGCCCTCGGCGAGAATGTCGGTGGCAAGCAGAAGCATGAATTTATAGCCTTTGTCCGCGACCACCTTGCGCATGGCCACGCGGATCTCCTCTTCGCGATCCATGACCGCCTGCAAATCGACCGTCTCGAACTGGGCGATGAAGACGGTTGATCCGTCATCGAGTAAAAATTCTTTGGCATCGGCGCCGATGATCTTTTCCACCGGAATTTTGGCCGGGTTGCTGCGACACTTGAAGATGGTCATGCCGAATTCCACGGGATCTGCGCCTACGTATTCGGCAATGCGGGGAATGAGATCGCGATCGAAGTCGGTGGTGGTAGGCGATTTCATGATAACGGTGTCGGTAAGCATGGCACTCAGTAGTACCTTTGCAATGCTTTTAGGCATCTCCACGCCCTGGATCTCGAATTCGCGCGCCACCACGGCCGCAGAAGATCCGATGGGCATATTGTTAAAGCGGATGGGGTTGGCTGTCACCAGGCCGCCAATGCGGTGGTGATCCACGATTTCCACGATTTCGGCATCCAGCAGGCCATCGGCTGACTGCTGGGCCTCGTTGTGATCTACAAGGATGACCCTATCGCCCTCTTTCACGCCCTCTATCAGGCGTGGAGTTTCAATACCCTGCTCGCTTAAGATCCATTCGGTTTCAGGTGGAAGGCCGCCTAGACGGCATGGTTCATAGAGTGCGTCCTCTCCGTTTCTACGGGCAAGCTCATTTTTTAGGTATGCGTAGCCAATCGCTGCGGAGATAGCGTCGTTATCGGGGTTTTTGTGGCCGAACACCAGAATCGGCGATGCCATGGATATTCCTCCTTGCCTCAATCCAATTTGTTGTAAAACTCAGGATTTTGTTCCGAAAGAGTGTACCATGCATCCAGCGCGCATGGCATGTCCGCATCGCAGAGCCTACGGAGACAAAATCCGAGTGGATGCCCTTATGAGAAACCGTGACAGTGTACGTACCCGAAGCCGTGGCGGTGCGCCTGGGTCGGTCTGCGCGAGCACCGTCATTGGAGTTGCCCGATAGCGGAAAGGGAATTCGTGAAAACCCTCAGCATTCGCGATGTCATCGGCCCTGTCATGATCGGGCCTTCCAGCAGTCATACAGCCGGTGCCCTACGCATCGCGCGCATGTGCCGCCGCCTCCTATCCGATCGGCCTGTGCATGCCGTTTTTCGTCTCTATGGTAGCTTCGCGCGCACCTATCATGGGCATGGAACCGATCGCGCGCTTGTGGCGGGCATGCTGGGGATGGAGCCTGACGATGAACGCATTCGCGACTCGTTCAAGTTGGCGCGGGAAGCGGGGCTGAGTTTTGAGTTCGCGCCGCAGGACGAAAACTCCGACATCAGCCACCCCAATACCGTAGACATTGAGGTGAAAGATGCCTCGGGCGCATCGTGCAGCATGCGCGGAGAAAGCATAGGCGGAGGCGCGGCCGTGATCAGCCGCCTCAACGGTATCGACGTGCGTCTGACCGGCGAATACCACAGTATTGTGGTGAAGCAGTACGACCGCCGTGGCGTGCTGGCGCACATCGCCACGTGCTTAAACGTCTTTGATGTAAACATTGCCACCACAAACCTGTTCCGCAAGAAAAAAGGCGATATCGCCTACACCGTTATGCAGACCGACGATGAGATTCCCGAAGAACTGGCGCGCGCGATAGGGCGCAATCCTGACATCGTGGATGTGCGCGTGATTCGAAGCGACCGCGCAAGCGAACCCGGTGCACCCGTGAAGGCTGAGAATGCCCAAGCTCAAGGTTTTGGTGCCGGCATGACGGTTGCTGAGGCCGAAACGATGTTCGAACAGGTTGATTTTGCAAGCGGTGCCGAAATGCTTGCGTACTGCGAGGCAGAAGGTCTACCTATATCGGATGCCATCTGTCGTCGGGAGCGCTGTCTGCTTGTCAGCCAAGGCATCGCAGTGGACGATACCAAGCACTATCTCCGGCGCGTGCTTGAGGTCATGCGCGCCTCCGCGACGCGCCCTCTCGACGAACCGCAGCCCTCCATGGGTGGGCTTATTGGTGGTGAGGCGCAACGGGTGTCGGCCATAGAGAAGACGGGACTTGCTGATGTGCTTCTGGCGCGGGCGACCACCTATGCCATGGCTGTGTTGGAGACGAACGCATCCATGGGCTGTATTGTAGCGGCACCCACTGCAGGATCCTCCGGTGTTCTGCCTGCGATGCTTCTGGCCTGTCAGGACGTGCACGGCTTCTCAGATGAGCGGTTGGAGCGGGCGATGGCTAATGCGGCGGGGATTGGATACCTCATTATGCGCAACGCCACTGTTGCGGGAGCTGAGGGGGGCTGCCAGGCAGAGGTGGGTGCGGCGAGTGCCATGGCGGCAAGTGCTGCATGCGAGCTTTTAGGGGGCACGCCGCGTCAGTGTTTCGCGGCGGCGAGCAATGCGATGGCGGGTCTGATGGGGCTTGTCTGCGACCCTGTTGCCGGGCTTGTTGAGGCTCCTTGTCAGAAACGAAACGCAACCGGCGTGGCCAACGCCATCGTGGCGGCACACATCGCGCTCGCGGGTGTGGAAAATCTGGTTGATTTCGACCAGACCGTGGAGGCGATGCGCCGTGTGGGATGTTCCCTTCCCTTCGAGCTGCGCGAAAGCGCCCTGGGTGGCTTGGCTGCCACACCGGCGGCCTGTGCGTACTGCGAAGGGTGCGGATGCTAGGTTTTGGCGCGCTATGTTTTGGCGGGGCGTCCCGAATGTAAGTGTTCCGAATGCCGAACATAAAGACGCATCCCTTATCTTCTCCACACATTTTTGTGGCGATTTCGAGATTTGGCTTCATATTTGTGAGGTATTCGGCGCAACCGTCCAAGAGATCCTTTTGCGAACTGGGATAACGGGAGAAAGCGGGCATGGATACTCCCGGATGCGTGGCGTTTGACATCCCATGTCACGGGTGCTAGAGTTCCGCTTTGCGCCTTGAGAGGGGCGCTTGTTTTCGTGCCCGTATGCTGTGTGATCGAGAACGAGGATAATCAAAACGTGTCGGTTGGCAGAGGACGGGCAAGTCGCGATGAGCATGTACATCGGATCGGTCGTTTTGCAATTCGGCCTAAGAAGACCCGGTTTCGGCTGGCGGGCTGTGCTGCCGTAGATGCCTGAGACCCCGGCGGTGGTGAGTGTTTGATCGTTACCGGAGGGGTTTGAGTATCGGATGAGGGCGGCGTATGCCAGGCGAGTCCATCAGGCTACGTAAGGAGAAGTTTTGCCTACCATTAACCAGCTGGTCCGCAAGGGCCGCGCCAAGCAGGTCGTAAAAAAGAAGACCCCGGCGGAAACGGGATGGTAGTGACTGCCCACATTCCCGGCATTGGCCACAACCTGCAGGACCACTCCATGGTGCTCATTCGCGGTGGACGCGTCAAAGACCTTCCCGGCGTGCGCTACAAGATAGTCCGCGGTGCCCTTGACTGCGCTGCAGTGAATAACCGCATGCAGGCTCGCAGCCGCTACGGCGCAAAACGCCCCAAATAGGTGTGACCCTAAATAGGTAGTAAGTCGCGCGGGTCGCAAAGAGCGAGCCTAATGGGTGCCCTGGTGCATCTCTTTTGAGGATGGAACCGACCGGGGAGAAGCCCCGAAGCGCGCACAGAAGATAAAGGAGCATTATCATGCCGCGTCGTGCAGCAGCCGTCCGTCGCGAAATTCAGC
>CAZLKG010000020.1:0-15731 GCA_964560045.1 uncultured Slackia sp. | reverse complement strand
CGCTCCAGCACGTAGAAGAAGGCACCGATCAGACTGCCTGGCGTCGCGTGAACCTACACGACGCGGTTGCCAACGTGGCCGACGCCATAGCCCCTCTCATCGAAGAGCGCGGCGGCACGCTTGAAGTAACGGGCGAAGCACCCGATGTGCTCGGAAATGCCGACCGCCTCCAGCAAGTGATATACAACCTGGTGGCAAACGCTGCGCGCTTCATCGGCGAAGGTGGACATGTGATTGTTCGCCTGGAAGGGCTTGCTGATCGCTCGGTGATAAGCGTGCTTGATGACGGGCCGGGTTTCGGTAATATCGATCCCAAAATGTTGTTCACGCGGTTCTTTCGCGGCGATAACTCGCGCGCCCGAAACACCGGGGGTACGGGTTTGGGTCTCGCCATTGCCAAGAGCACCGTTGAAGCACATGATGGCACCATTGAGGCCATCAACCGTGCGGAAGGCGGTGCCTGCTTCATCGTGACGCTTCCCAGCATTCACGAACACATCAGATAGACGCTTCCCTCACGGGTTGCCCAGGTGGTGAGAGAGGTTGCCGAGGGGGATGAGGGATACGGATTATCCTTACCTCATCCTCGCCGCCACCAGCCTCATCCTCGCCGCCGCCAGCGGGTGAGGCGGCGCTCAATCAACTCGAAGATTTCATAGAGAACAATGCCCATGAAAGCCATGACGATGATACCGGCGAACATCTTGGGATAGTTGAGCAGCGCCCATGCGTCCACGATGAAATAGCCCAAGCCCGAGGATCCCGCAATGCTCTCCGCGAAAAACAGAATGGCCACTGCCGTGCCGCTGGATATGCGTAGCGCGGTGAACAGATCCGGCAACGCTGCGGGGAGGATCACGTGGCGATATACGTCTGCGCGCCCTGCTCCCAAAGATCGCATGGACATCACGGCCTGCTCGGAAACGCTTTGCGCCGCATCACGCACCGTGACCAACACCTGAAAGAAAATGGTGATGGCGATGAGTGCTATCTTAGGCGCATCCGCCAGACCCATGAGCACGATGAGAACCGGTAACAGAACCACCTTGGGCAGCGGATAGAGCACATAGAGCACCGGAGCGAACACCGCATCCACACGCGGGGAGCGCCCACAGGCAAGCCCCAGAGGGATCGCGAGCACCGTGCCTATGAGCATGGCAACCAACACGCGATAGAAGCTCACCACAAATGCCGGCCATAACTCCCCGGCGTATTCGGCCACCTCAGGGATGGCCTCAAAAGGACCGGGAAGAGCTGTACTATCAATCAGCACAGCCGCAATCTGCCAACCAAGGAGGATGAATGCGATGGCCAGCATATAACCGATGAGCTTTCGGACAAGGCCGCCTTTATACATGGCTGCCCCTTTTGGTTTGAGGGACGCTGGGTTCAGACGCGCCCCTTGAGGTATCAGGGACAGATGCGCCCCTTAAAGCGTCGGAGACAGACACATGAGGGACAGACACACCCTTCGAGGTGCCGGGGACGGATATATCAGGGGCAGACACACCCTTTGAAGGATTTTCCCGCAAAACCTCGCGCAGCATGCGACACCGCTCGAAAAACAGCGGGTCGTCGCGCCAGTCATCCGAGTTCATCTCAGCGTTTTCAAGCACATACGCCACACGACCCGGACGCGCTGTCATGGCTATGACCCGCTCTCCCAAAAATACCGCCTCTTCAATGGAGTGCGTAACCAGGACTTGGGCGTATTTGTTATCACGCCAGGTGCATTTGAGCATCTTCTGCATGTCTTCTCGCAAAAGCGCATCCAAGGCCGAAAGCGGCTCATCCATCAGTAAAAGATCGATGTCGCATGCCAGAGCGCGCGCCATGGCCAAGCGCTGCTGCATACCACCGGAAAGCTCTGCGGGATACGCGGTCGCGAAATCGGACAGACCCACACGAGAGAGCGCCTCTACCGTGCGCCGTGTGCGCTCACGTTTGGGCACGCGGCGCACCTGCAGTCCAAGACCTGCATTCTGTTCGACCGTCTTCCATGGCATCAGACCGAAGTCCTGCAGGATGAGCGCCGTTTCAAGCCGTGGACGCACAAGCCTTTCCCCATCCACGTACACCTTGCCCTGGGTGGGACTCAAAAGGCCGCATGCTAGAAGCAGGCTTGTGGATTTGCCGCAACCGGAAGGGCCGAGAATTGCCACGGCTTCACCGGGGAGCACCTGCAGACTAAAGGGACCCAACGCGCATGTCTTGCCGCACGTGGTGTCATAGATCTGCAAAACCTCGGAGAAGCTAAGTTTGGGGGTGATCGAAGAGTCAAGCGCACCGACAGCGACCGATGCCTCCCTTGTATGCGCGGCGTTTGGCTGCTCTACAACACTCACAGCACGACTCACACCCACACCACCTCAGATCCATCCATTTCTTTTCGCACCGGGAAGACCGTAGAATGTCTCCTTCTCTCGACTATGCTGCATCCGCTAGAAGCGGATACTGTAGCAAACGGGAAATCCCCGGAAGAATGCCGTCTGTGCTTTTATGGAACCTAGGCACTACCGGCACTACCGGCACCGCTTTTTTCAGATGATTCTTGAGCAATGCGACGTGCTATTCTGCGCATCTCGATAATGACGAAAACGCTCACGGTAAAGATGGCTAAAAAGTCTGCCGCAGGCACCGCAAAATACACCGCATCGAGCGAGTCGATGAACGGGATAATCCGGGGAAGAACCTGCGGAAAGATCAGTGTCAGTGGAATGAGGAAGAGAATCTGGCGCGTGAGCGAAAGAGCGATGCTCTTCGTGGGCTGACCTGTTGCCTGGAAGTAGTTCGACCCCACGATCTGAAAACCGATGACCGGCAAAAAAATCAGATTTACGCGCAGCGCGAACGCCGCCAAATCTACAAGCGATTCCTCGCTGATGCCAAAGAATCCGATGATCTGCGGGGCGAATACCATGATAAGAACCCACATGACCGTTCCAAGTATGGTAGCGCCAATCACCCCCACGCGCAGGGTGGTTCTCACGCGTTTCCACAGATGTGCGCCGTAATTGAAGCCCAGAAGTGGCTGAATGGCCACGGAAACTCCAATCAGCGGGAGAATGGTGAACATGGCAACACGTCCGACAACGCCGATGGCAGCAAGCGCGTCATCAGCACCAATGGGATCCATGGCACCGTAGCGCGCAAGCGCGTAGTTGATGACAAGCATGGATACCGCAGATCCTATCTGAACGGCAAAGGAAGCAGTGCCCAGCGCAAGTATCCGACCCACAAGTCTACCTTTGAGGGGGAGATACTTGAGGCGCAACCGGATGGGCACGTTGGGCGTGCGGGTAAAATACCAAATAACGGTAAGAAAGCTGATAAACATGCCGCATATGGTTGCTAAAGCGCTGCCGGCAACTCCCAAACCTAAGCCAAGTACGAAAATGGCATTGAACACGGTGCATCCCACGGCTCCGATGAACATCGTCAAAAACGCACGGTTGGGGGCACCGGAGGTGCGGATGAAGTTATTCAGGCCCATGCCCATGATCTGAAAAACACAGCCCATGCTGATTATCTGGATAAACTCGCGCGCATAGGGACGCACGGTGTCGGTGGCAGAAGAAATCGTCATGAGCAATTCGATGAATGCCGGTATATGGGTGAGCACCGCGAGCGTCACAGACGCGATAAAGGCGAGCACAGCGGTGTTGCCCAGGATATTTTCGGCCTCATCATGCTTGCCCTCACCAAGGCGCAAAGCGCATAGCGCATTGCCACCCGCACCGATGAGCATGGCCAGTGCCATGAAGACGGTCATGATGGGACTAGCTACGGTAACGGCGGTCAGGCCGATCTCTCCCACACCATGCCCGAGAAAGACAGAATCGATGAGCTGATAGGTTCCATTCACGAGCATGCCTAAGATGGCGGGTACAGCGAATTCCACCACGAGCTTGGGAATACTTCCCGTACCCATGCGGGTTACGCGCTCGCTCTCGCCCTTGAAAGCCGCAGACGAGCTGTTAACAGATACAGACGAGCTATCCTCGACGGATGCAGGCGAGTCGTCCTTAGTAGATACAGGCGAGCTGTCCTCTACGGATGCGGGCTGAATTGCCTCGTCTTTCTCCATGGTATTCACATCCATATACTCCTGCCACCTTTCTTGCACGGATCGTCAAAAAGATGGCTGATTGTGCCGCCGGTGAACCGCGCAATACGAAATTGCAGCCGACTGCACTTTCAGCAGTCGCAAAACGCTTATTCTAGAGATGGGCGCTGCGATGGGCAAACATTTGTCTACACAGAAAAACACAGGGACAACGCTTCCATAACTTCTCCAAGAAGAAACGTAACATGGCGGGTTTTTGAAGCGCGGACAAGCTAGTGAGGCATGGAGGAAAGCTGGCGGTCAATGCCCGCTAGCAGCTCATCGAGTAGGGTATCAAGATATGTCGCGCTACGCATACCCTGGTGCAGACCCGCCAAATCGGACAGGTAGGCAGGCTCATTTCGACCGTCCATTGCCACGGGACGATCGGGACGAAAGACGTTTACTCCACACCCCACCACGACACAGCCTGCGCGCGCCTCAAGCGAGATGCCGCAGATCTTGCCGCTGTCGCACACCACGTCGTTGGGTCGCTTGACGCGAATGGAGTGTGCCACCGCAGGCGCTCCCCCTGCAGAAAGAACGCCCTTTACCAAAACGGCATCCGCCTGTTTCGGCTCTGATGCCGCCTTGACAGGTACTACCAACCCCCCGCCGTCGGAAGTCGCCATCGAGTCAAGAGGCATGGCTGCGTCGTATCCTGCCTCAGATGGGCCTTGCTCTTCAATAAAGACATCAGGATCCACACCGCACTCGGCGCGAAGCACGCGGCACACCGCACGTGCGAGAGCGGGACTTAGGGAGGGCCATTCGTTTTGGGCGCTTGCAGGACGCAGCAAGAAGGAGAAATACAGGCCACCTTCGGGACTTGCCCACACGCGCCCCCTCTGCCCCCTCCCCTGCCTCTGACTGCGCGCCACAACCACCACGCCCTCAGGTGCACCTTGCTTGGCAAGATCCCATACATCGTCGTTGGTGGATGAGGTAAGGTCTTTGTGGGTTATGGAAAAATGCATGACTCTCTTTTCGGTTTTCCTTCGCTCGTTTTCGTTCCCAGGTTCTGCGACGGATTCTGCGACATGCAGCGGTAGGCGTCATGTGACGACAAGAACCGCAGCGACTCGTGAGCAACGTGTTTGACTGATCTTGTTCGAAACGCCTACAAAAGCCCCGTGACCTTTCCCAAAAGCAGTTCAAAGCTCACACCGCGAGCTTGGAAGTCAGGCTGCTTGGCGGAAACGATCATGGCATCATGGGTCAAGTCTCCCGCAAAAGTAACGGCCTCGGCCAAAGAGCGACCGGCCATCACGGCGGCAAGCAGCGCGCTTGCATACAGATCGCCCGTGCCGTGGAGCATATAAGGCAGATACACGTTATTGGCCTCAAAGAAATCACAGTCGCGACCGGCCACGAAGTTGCGGATCACGCCGTCGCCGCGTTGGATACCCTTGAGCACCACGTTTTTGGCACCCTTGTCAAGCAGAGCGCGCACGATGCGCTCGGCTTCGGAATCGTCAATGTTTACGCCTCCCCATTCATCGCCGATGGGTTCACCAAGAATAATGGCTGCTTCGGTGAGATTGGGGGTCAGGATGTCGGCATCAGCCGCCAAGCCAGCCATAGCCTGACACAGCTCAGGCGTGTAGGTGGGATATACCTTGCCGTGATCGGCCATCACGGGATCTACCACGCGCAGGGCACGGGGATAGGTCTCATATATGCCACGGATGATGTCCACCTGCTCGGGTGCGCCGAGAAAGCCGGAGTACACCGCATCGATATCGACCCCGATGCCCTTCCATGCGCTCAAATAGTCGGGAAGAATACTGGTGGTATCGTGCATATACCAACCAGGGAAAGCCGTATGGCTTGAAAAGAGGCCAGTCGGAACCGGACATACGTCACAACCCGCCGAGGAAAGAACCGGAATGGCTACACCCAAAGAGCATTTGCCGTACCCACACAGGTCATGGACGGCTGCGACGCGCGGAATATAGGAACCCTCGCGTCTATAGAGAACCGATTCGTTCGCGTTAGTCATAGTGGTACTCCTTACATTCATGCATCCACATACATTAAGCCGCAGTTTTCATAAATCATGGCCTTAACCGCGTCAGGTACGTGGAAAGCCGAGGGAACGAGACGGTCGCACCCGTGACACCCAACAATCGCACAGCATTGCGGCCTTTTTTGCTTTTTGTGCGATTCTACGCTGAGCGCGCCTTTCGGTCACGTCGTGTGGATGAAACCACGCAAAGCGCACGAATGTCACTAGCTCACGCGTCCGCTTTCTACAGAGTAGGACATGTCGGCAAAGGCGCAGGTGGACACACGATGGCTCACCAAGACGATGGTCTTGTCCTCGCGAAATTCCTCAAGCGCTTTAAGCACCGAAGCCTCGGTCAAGCTATCAAGATTGGAGGTGGGCTCATCCAGTAATACAAACGGAGCGTCGTGCAAAAACACACGAGCCAGTCCTATGCGCTGACGTTCGCCTCCCGAAAGCGCCCCACCTAGCTCGCCGACGGGGGTGTCAAGCCCCTTGGGAAGTCGCGCTACGAGACCATCAAGTGAAGCCTTGCGACAGGCCACATCCAACTCTTCGCGAGTCGCGTCCTGCTTGGCAATGAGCACGTTTTCAGCGATGGTACCGTCGAAAAGATGCGTATCCTGGGTCATGTAGCTTTGCATATCTCGAAGAGCATTGGTGTTCACCTCGCGCAGATCAACGCCTGAGACTTTCACGCTGCCCTGCGAGGGATCCCAAAAACGCATGAGCAGTTTAAGCAGGGTTGATTTGCCTGATCCGCTCTTGCCCACCACGCCTATAACATGGCCCTTGGGAAATTCCGCTCTCACATCGCGCAAAACAATCTCATCGCCGTAGGAAAAGGTCACGTCATGTACCGCAGCGCCCTCGAACGTCACCGTGCGCCCACCCACCACATCGGCGCATTCCGGCTTTTCGTCCAGCACGTCCAACACGCGCGCGCCTGATGCGATGGTCTGCTGCAGTGTGGTACCCAGAGCAGACACCGCCAGCACGGGGCCGAAAGATGACATGATGGCCATGATTGACACCACGGATGCCGAGAATGTGAGAACTCCCTGCGAGACCAAAACATACGCGCAGACAATGGCAAGGGTGTCAAACGCCAAGACCAAGCCGCCCGTGATGGCCGAAACCAGGCCCGTACGATTTTTCAGCCTGGATTCGGTTCTCGACAAAGAGGCGGTGCACTCCGCCAGACGCTTGGAGCGCTGTCTTTCACAGCCGTACTGAAGCACCTCATACAGTCCGCGCAAACTCTCCAGTACATAGGAGTTGGCATCGCCCAGCTGGTTGCGAAAATCAAGCCCGGCCTGCCCTGCCCCGCGCGATGAGACGAAGGGAACGACAATACCGATGACCAGATAGGCACAGGCTGCCACCAATGCGAGCTGCCATGCCTGCACAGCGATGAACGCTGTCATGCCCGCGCTCACCAATACGGCGATCAGCACAGGCGAAATGGTGTGTGCGTAAAACACTTCCAGGAGCTCGATATCCGAGGTGGCCATGGAGAGCAGATTGCCCTTGTCGCGCCCCTCTATCTTTGCAGGTGAAAGCCGCCTCAACGCCGCGAACACGCGATCGCGGATGAGGGCAAGCAGCCTAAAGGCGATGAAATGATTGCAGATCTGCTCTCCGTAGTGGAAAAATCCGCGAGTTACGCCGCATGTGACAACAAGAACCACGGCGGTGCCAAAGTCAATGATGGTGGGCACCCCATTTGCCGCAAGCAGACCCGAAGCACCATACACGGTGAGAAAAATCGCGGCGGCAAACCCGAGCACGCCCAGGGCCACCGCTAAGACCATGAACGGTAAGAGCGGCCTGACCAGCGTGATAAGACGCGCCATGACGACAACAGCCGAGCGGCGCGGCTTTTTCGCAGAGTTGCGGGAAGATGTATCCGTCGATGAGGTGGATCTGCCGCCCTCACCTGAGGCGATGTCGCTCGCATACGGCGCGATCAACTCGCCCGATTCGCCCGATTCGCCAGTTTTATCGGATATGTCGGCCATGTTGGACATGTCGTCGGATATGCCGGATATGCCAGATCTACTGGCAGCCCCCGCGCCATTGGCAGCCCCTCCGAAAGCCCCACGGTGCACATCCGTCGCGTAAGCCTCCAACTCCAGCTGACCTCTCCACAGGCTGGCATAGACCCCATCGAGAGCAAGGAGATCTTCGTGTGTGCCGCTCTCCGCAGCACGTCCGTCCTTCATCACGTAAATGCGCGCCGCGCTGGCCACAGCCGAAAGGCGATGAGAGATGGCGATAACCGTCTTCTTGCGCGCAAGCTCATGCATGACATCTACGATCGCCCGCTCGCTTTCGATATCAATATTAGACGTTGCTTCATCGAAAACGTATATGGGCGAGTCATGAAGCAGGGCGCGCGCAATGGCAAGACGCTGACGTTGGCCCCCGGAAAGATTAGATCCCGCTTCGGCCACTAGAGCGTCAAGCCCGCCCGCCTCACGCACGAAATCGGCCAAGCGGCAGCGCGCAAGCGCATCCCATAGATGTCTCTCTTCGGCCTCAGGGTTACCCATCAGCAGATTCTCTTTGATCGTACCCTTAAACAGGTAGCTCGAAGAGGTGACTGTGGTCACGGCTCCCATGAGAGAGGTGCGTTTGATGTCGCCTACATTCAGCCCGGCGATACGAACTTCTCCTTCGTAAGCGGCGTTTTTACCCGACAGCACGCCCGCAAGCGTGGACTTGCCCGATCCGCTCTCACCTACGATGGCCGTCATCCCCCGCGCAACAGCAGTAAAGTCCACCGCATCAAGCGCAAGGCGTTTGTCGCCGTAGCTGTACCTAAGCCCTCGACATTCCACCTGACATGAAGAGTTCTCAAGGGTGAGCGTCCCCGTGTCAGGGTCGGGCACAGCCAAGAGATCGAACATTTTATCGGCAGCGGCCATCCCGTTCATTGCGGTATGGAAAAGCGATCCCAAGGCGCGCATAGGGATGAAAAACTCAGCGGAAAGAAACACAATGGTGAAGGCACCGGCGAAGGTGATAAGCCCGCCAGAGAACTGGAACAACGTCACCACAATGCCAAGCGCCGCACCGCCATACGCAAAAAGATCCATCACCGTGATGGAGTTGAGCTGCATGCGCAAGAGGCGCATCGTGGCCTGGCGGAAGCTCTCGGCCTGTGCGTTCATGACCTTGTGCCGCGCCTCATCGGCCTGATATATCTTGAGGGTGGTAAGGCCCTGTACGTTCTCTAAAAACGTCTCGCCCAAATCTGAATAGCTGCTCCAATACCTTCGCACCACACGCTTGGCAATGCGTCGGACGATAACAGTTGAAATAGGAATCAGGGGCACGCAGGCAAGCAAAATACCTGCTACCGTGGGCGAAAACGGCACCAGAAATCCGAACAGTGTAATGGGCGCAAGTGCGGCATAGAACAGCTGGGGAATGTAGGATCCAAAATAGACTTCAAGCTGTTCAACGCCCTCGGTGCAAATCTGAACCGCCTCGCTGGTGGGTATGCGCTCGGAATAAGAAGGACCCAAGCGGATCAGCTTGTCATAGACTTCCCGGCGAATCACCTGCTTGGCAAGCGATGCCGCTGCAAATCCCATACGCTGGGCAGCCGTCTGACACATCATGCGCACCACAATGGCAAACGCAGCCAAGGCCACAAGTCGTACTAAAGATTCTTCAGTTGCCACGCCGTAGAACATCTCCTGAAAAAACAGGCCAATGGACACCATAAAAGCGATGTTCGCAACAAGGGCAATCCACTGAAACGCGGCGTTTGCAGCAATATATTTCTTAGCGCCGGGCACCATCTTAAGAAGTCGTCTGTCAAACACGAAGCGCTTCTCCTATCCTAGCCAAAAAACAATGCTTTGAAGCCATAACCACCGGGAAGATAGCTTCCGAGGGAGTTTAGCGCATTGAAAAAGGTTTACGCCTGCTACAGGAGCGCATACACGCTGCGAAATACTGAAAGCCTCGATGCAGCCGACGTATCCGGTCACTGCATTCCTGCGGTAGGAAACTAGTGTGCGGGCTGCTTGAAGGGCTAGCGTCCGGATCGCGGGAGGCTAGCACTTTGGTTGCGAGAGGCTAGCGTTCGGGTTGCGGGGTCGCGCCGTTTTTACCATAAATCCGAAGTAGATCACATGACACACCCACACGATGACCACCACAATGCGTCCGATGAGAACATTCGGCATGAGTGCGAAACCTGTACCCAAAAGAATGCTCACCGGAATGAGGATGGCGAGCTTAGCCTTGAGCGACATCGAACGTTTTTGCACGTAGCCTTCAAGTACCTGGTGATAGAGCTTGGTGGATTTGAACCAAGCGTTGAGCTTATCGGAGCTGCGTGCAAAGCAAAATGCCGCAACCAGCAAAAACGGCGTGGTGGGAAGAAGCGGCAGCAGAACGCCAAGCATGGCAAGCCCGAAAAAAACAATGCCGAAACCCGCCCAGATCCAACGCGCTACACGGTTTCCGGGAAGTCGTACGACACCTTCAGTATCGTCATCCGCAGTTTCCCTTTCACTGTTCGGCGTTTGCGTCATGGACTTTTCCCTATCTTCCTCATCCGCCACCCCAAAATGCCCCTCGGCTCCTGGCTCCGAGAAAGTATACCTTAGGATACTTTTCTCGCACGAAGTTTGCCCACTATCGAAAGAAGCACGAAAGTACGTTGAGCATCATAGCTCAATCTCTAACTCTCGCTTTCGATAGTGTTTTCGATAGCGGAAAGCACCAAGCGGTAGGCCTCTTGATAGGCCACCTGACCTTTCGATAGTTCACATAAGACAACTACATCATCATGCTCGGGATAGATGCGCTGCTTGCCACCGGGTAAAGTTACCTTCTTAGCACGCACGGAACCTAAAGGTGTTTCCACTTGCACTGCCTCACGAGACAGTGCTGTGCGATCCATAGGTGTCCGTCTGATGCCGATGGTGGTGGTATGGGCAAACAACTCGGCCTCCATCACAGGAATCATGTCCTCGGTGCAGATGATCTGAATTTGGTAGGCCGGTCGGTTTTTCTTCATGAACACGGGAACGAAATGGGCTTCGCGGGCACCGACCGCGAAAAGCCGATCCAATACGAAGCCCAGGGCTTCGCCCGTGCAGTCATCCACCTCGCACTCAAGACGCCATATGGGGATTTCAGACAAAGCTCCGCCTGACAAAGCGGCACTGGTGCGCCGGAGAGAGTCGGCAGACTCCTTAGCCTCTTCAACAATCATTGCACGGAGAAACGAGGGCAGAGCATATTCGCGCTTGCCTGCACCTAAACCCACGCGCCTCACCTTGAAATGAAGTGGCAGCGCACTGCGCGTGCGCACAGCGGCAGCGATGGCAGCACCGGTAGGCGTGACGAACTCACCCTGCACATCCATGATAGAAAGCGGGATATCCGCCTGTGAGACGATGTTGAGCACCGCAGGAGTAGGTACAGGAAGAAGACCGTGCTGGCAGCGCACCGTCCCGCAGCCTTCGCAGAGACCTTCCACCACAACTTCGTCTACATCCAAATCGTCAAAACACACGGAGAAAGCCACCACATCAACAATGGAATCCAGCGCGCCGACCTCGTGGAAATACACCTGATCTACAGGAGTACCATGCGCCTTGGCCTCAGCTGCGGCGATGATGCTGAAAATTTTCAGAGCCAACCCCTTCGCGCGAGCCGTGATGGAAGCGCTGTTGATGATGGCTTCTATCTCGGGCATACCCCGATGTTCATACGGGTGCTCATGTGAGTGATGATGGTGGAAGTTACAGCAGTGCTCATGTGAGTGATGCTGGTGCTGGTGCTGCTGCTGCTGCTGATGATGATGATGATGGTGGTGGTGGTGGTAGGAATCGCAGCAGGTTTCCCGTGGGTGATGATGCCAAAGATCGCAGTGATGCTCATTTTGGTTGTGCACATGCTCATTTTGGTTGTACGCATGCCCGCCTTGGTCGTGAACGTACCCGCCCTGGTCGTGCACATGCCCATTTTCTAAAGCGTACGGTGCGCCTCCCTCATCTCCGTGAAGATCTCCGTGGAGATAGCGCATGTCGTGGTCGTGGTTCTCATGCTCCGCGTCCAGAACAACGGCAAAATCACATGCGTCCAAACCTGACTTGCTCACGCGGGAGATGCGCGTCTCAAACCCCTGCACGGGCAGGCTCGCAAGCGCCTCCCGGAGCCTCTGTTCGCTCGCCCCCAGATCAAGCAAGGCCGCCACAGCCATATCGCCGCTGATCCCTGACGCACATTCAAGGTACAGTGTCTTTCCCACTTCAGGTGCCCCGAAGGGCTTCACCCCCGTTTTGCATTCGCGTTCGTCTATGTTACCAACCGCACATACAACCGGCCTGCGACTCACTTGTCAGACCCTTGCCCCGCGCTGATGCGCTGCGCAACTCGCTTGCAGGCGTGATCGATCAGCGCGGCCTGATATCCGGCACCAAATCCATTGTCAATGTTGACCACCGAAACACCGCTTGCGCATGAATTGAGCATGGAGAGCAGTGCTGCCACACCACCAAAACTTGCTCCATACCCCACGCTTGTAGGCACGGCAATGACCGGGCATTGTGCCACGCCTCCCACCACGCTCGCAAGCGCACCCTCCATGCCGGCGACCGCAACTACACAGCTTGCGCCCGCGATATCGTCGGCGTGCGAAAGCAGGCGATGGATTCCCGCAACACCCACGTCGTAGAGGCGCAGCACACGGCTGCCCAGCATTTCTGCGGTTATGGCAGCTTCCTCAGCCACATCCACATCGCTCGTTCCTGCACAGACGATGCACACATATGCGTCACCGTCGGGTTGGGGACGACCTCCAACAACAGCGAGGCGCGGCGATTCAAAGTATTCGTAATCGCGGGCATCCTTTTCGCCCAGTTCGGCGTAGATGGCCTTGGACTTATCGGCATCAAGCCTTGTAATCAGCACACGGCGCTGCCCAAAATCACGCAGTGCCGTAATGATTCCCGTTATCTGGGCAGCCGTTTTGCCCTCGCCATAAACCACCTCGGCAACCCCGGTCCTCCGCTCACGCTGGGTGTCGGGCTTGGCGTAACCTAAATCCACATACCCTTGATCGATACGACCTTGCGACTCTTCCGACATTCAACACTCGCTTTCAAAAACTTACAATGAATACTTCGCCCAGTACTTCATCCAGTGCAGGACTCAAAACAGCTAGCAAGAAAGTTCCATTCCCAAAGAGAGCGCAACAGCACCAAGGGAATCCCTCGTAAGATGCTCTCCCTCTTTGACCTTGGTGGCAAAACAGGAAAATTTGGGCTTATCAGCCGTGAAAAGCCCAATTTCACGCGAGGCGGCCCGCACATCATCTTTCGTGAAGCCCGCTTCGCGCAAGGGAGAGCGCACGCCCAGCTCGGCAAGCGCCCTGAAGCCGGGGCGTCGGACGGGATCGTCGGAGGCATTGGTACCATCGAGTAACACCGTCCTGCCATCGCGCTCCATGGTAGACAAAATCCGACCAAAGATGAATTTCTTGCAGTGATAACAGCGCTCAGGAGGATTGACGCATATCTCGGGATGTGAAAGGATGTCGGCGTAAAGCACCTCCCACTCAGCTTTTGTCTCAGCAACCACGCGGCGGGCATCCTCAAGCTCAAAGGGAGCCTGAAATGCCGTCATGGCCATATACGCCTTCACGTCAAGCCCGGCTCGCCGCATGGCTGCGAGCAAAAACGACGAATCGCACCCACCGGAAAAGGCAAGCCCATAGCGCGCAGCAGGATCAAGTCCTTTGAGAGCATCCTTCCACGTGAGATGAGATGAACAGTCCCCATTCCGCTTTTCAGTCATAAGCAGTGCTACCTTTAATCACCTTTAAGCGTCCCCTTCACACAGCAACGAACCCTCAGATCCGGCAGATCCGCCGAAACGCATCTTTTTCTCGGCCTCTAAGATAACATTTTCATAGTTGGCAATTTTGTAGTCCAGGCGATCAAGACCTGCCTGCAAATCGGCAATACGCGCACGAACCAGGTCACGCTGCTCTTCGAGGAGGGCCTTGCGGGCAGAAGCCGTCTCTTCTCCCTCATCAAAGAGATCCATGTACTCTATCAGCGCCTCAATGGACACGCCTGCTCCGCGCATACATTTGAGGAATTCGATGGTACTGCAGTTGAGTTCGTTGTATTCACGGATCCCGCTCTCGGTACGCGGCACCTTGCGCAAAAGACCCACGCGCTCGTAGTACCTCAGCGTGTCGGCAGAAATGTCGTAGAGTTTGCTCACCTCAGCAATCCTCATGAAACCTTCTCCTTTGCAAACCCCTGCGCGCAAGACTGATACTTGCGCTGTCCTACTCTCGCCTCGCCCACATTGCAAAACCTCTTGTGTAAGGCCAAAACGAACTCGGTTGTCCAGGCTGCACGGCGGGAGATACGCGAAACCGCACACAACTAAAACGGTGGTTGCAGCCCTCATGCTGGTACCGGCGCCTTTTTGCAAAGCCTGCACTCGCAGCTAAACGCCGGGCCGCTCGTACCGTCCCGCTCTACAGCGGATTCGAACCAGTACCTCAAAAGACACGGATAGCCGCGTGAGGTATTGAAGCACTTGGAGTGCGCTACAAGTCAAACAAGCGCCTCCTTCATCACGAATCCAAGAAAACCGAAAGAAGCCCTGCGCTGTGCTTGAGTCTCCCGTCGCGCGCCCAACGGAGGATTTTCTCAGCGGGCATATCGGAGGTGAATGCGATGACTCCCGTCGCGCGCCCAGCGAAGAGCCCAGCAAAGGATCTCACCTCCGCCGAGGCCACAACGCTCGGATACCGAGAAGGAGGTTTTTATGTCGGAAAGAATATACGGATATGCACGGGTGAGCACCCGCGAGCAGAACTTGGACAGGCAGTTAGACGCGCTGCACGACTTTGGCGTGGATGAGGTGTTCGCAGACAAGGCATCCGGCAAGGACTTCGAGCGACCGGAGTGGATCCGGCTTACAGGTGTGCTTCGCGAAGGCGACGTACTCGTTGTCGGATCCATCGATCGCCTCGGGCGAAGCTATGAGGAGGTTGTAAGCCAGTGGCGCGATGTTACCGGGCGTATCGGCGCGAAGATCGTGGTACTCGACATGCCTCTCCTTGATACCCGAAAGGACTGTGAAGGGGCAACCGGCGCACTTATATCCGACATCGTGCTTCAACTTCTGTCCTACGTGGCGCAGATGGAGCGCGAATCCATTCGTCGGCGCCAAGCCGAAGGGATTGCCGCAGCCAAATTGCGCGGAGTGCGCTTCGGTAGACCGCGCAAAAAACGTCCTGGAGCGTATGGAGCTGTTCAAAAGAGCTACCGGAAGGGATACATCACCAGATCTGAAGCTGCAAGTCGTCTCAAAGTGTCGGTGTCAACCTTCGATCGATGGATGCGTGAGGATGAAACCAATCGGCGGATGCACAAGGATGGAACCGATCGGTGAACACGCAAGGACGGGGCCGGAAGCCAAAAGGAGCGAGCGGATGGGGTTTAACCCCTGCGCTGAAATCGCCCTGGCCACAGCCGCATTTTCTGGTCACTTGCGGGCAGCTTTCCGGCGCGTCAAAAAGTACACTTTTTGAAACTCCCGTCGAGCGAGACGATTCTACACGTT
>CAZLKG010000019.1:0-15962 GCA_964560045.1 uncultured Slackia sp. | reverse complement strand
CCCTTGCTGAATATGAGCGTCTGTCTGGCTTGGTGCAAGATTATGAGAACGCCGAGAGTGCCCTCGCAGAAGCTCAGGATGCGCTCGCTCGGGCCGAAGAAACACTGCGCGATGCCTACGCTGCTCTAACTCTTGCTAACGAAAATGTGGCCAGCGCGTATCAAGCCTATGTTGAGGCGCTTTTGGATTGGCAGCTGATTCAAGAGAGCGAAGGTGAGGCGACAACGGCTAGCTATCAAGTGGCCAGCGATACGACGGAGGCGACCGCTAGCACAAGTTCCGCATCTTCTACGCTGCCGAAAACTGCTGACACCGCTCCTACAGGCCCACTCGCTGCGTTGCTCGCAATGGGAGGGTTAGGTGCGTATTTGGCTAACCGCCGCAGGCTTAAGTATCGTATGCACTAGATAAATAGATGCCGTTCTTCAATTGATTCCAATTGAGCATCAATTGAGCCGCGTCGAGCGTCGCGTTGAGTCGCAGATTGACCCGGAGCTTCAATCTTGGAGAAATGGTATCTTTTTCGTGCTCAAAGTTGTACAATGGCCGCGTATTACAGAGGCATTGAGCTTCGGTAAGGATGAGGGTTCTGCTAATAGGAGGGGAGCAGGGCCCTCTGTCTGTGACTGGAGCTGTTTTGATCGGTTGTGACGTTTGCGGGCGCGGTTGCGCCGATTTGAACCGATTTGGGGATTTTGCCCGACAAACGGTACGGTATGTGGGAGAATTCCCGGTCATACCCCGCAAGGATCTCTTTGTATGAGGGTGCTTGTGGGCGACTTTGGGCGGTTGGCGCAGCGGGAGCGCAGGTCCCTTACAAGGACAAGGTCGGGGGTTCAAATCCCTCATCGCCCACCAAAATCAACAGGCCAGGGGTCTTATGGCTCCTGGCCTGCGTCTGGATGTGTCGAAGCGTCATCATCTCTCCGTCTAGCACCGAAGCACCTTTGGTTAGTTTGAAAGGTCGTCCTTTCGTAAAGTAATGGCATGTTCAAAAGGTTGTTTGCAGATGGGCCTCTAACCACTATCCCAAACAGCGGATATCCAAGAGTCCATCTTTACGGCGAACTCGCGCTTAGTGGGCACTGGTGCGATTACAGCAAAAGGAAACCCGCAGTGCGCTACAAACTGACATGCGATGTAGCGCATTATGCGTACCTATCCTCTATGCGGGTTTCTTTTTGAGAGTTGAGCGTCCGGGGACAGGTCTGATGCCACGTCGCACCGCATGTCTTATCCTGTTGCGTATCATGCGTCAGCTATAGCACGCATCGCGTCGTGCGAGGGCTTCGTGTATGATCGTCTCTTCCGAAAAGAAGAGGCTCTATTGGAACACCGCTGACATGACGCCCTCGATCGCAGATGTTTGAGAATCCGTACTTTGCGTCCGGCAAGGCCGCAGACGTTTGGGAACTTTGTATTCGACCTGAGTGTAGCGTCGGTGCAGCGTCGGATGCCGGAGGTGCATTTTGTCGTGTTAATGGTGCTCCAATAGGACAAAGTGCAGGCCATTTGTACGGGTGGTGTTCTATGTCCGAAAGATGCGTCTTACGTGCGCCCTCTTGAAGGTCAAATCATCCGTGTTGACGATATCCTGCGTCCGTACGGTCAGTGTTTGATATATTGTCGTGCTTTGTGGTGAGACGGAACCATGAGGGATAAGATCGTGCGGGATAAAGCCATGCGAGGTGGAGCATGTCAATTCGTTCAAAGATAGCGGCATCTGTGGGTCGTGCCGCCCGATGGGGCGGCGAGACGTTCATGCATCGTACAGCGGGCAACATCCCCGGTGCTATAGCGCTCAAGATTGACCCGCTTGTGCTTCTCGATCTGATTCAGGGCGTTGATCCCGTAGTGGTGGTGAGCGGCACCAACGGCAAGACCACCACGAACAACCTCATTGCCAATTGTCTGGCAATGTCGGGACGCCCGCTTGTGTGTAATCGGGAAGGCAATAATCTGCAATCAGGTGTGATCACGGCACTTTTGGCAAGGCCGCAGGGCGGCATCGGCCAAAGCAAGGGTGGGCGTATCAACGCCGAGGGAAAATCCAATCCGGCTTCGGGCGGGTGCAGCTTGGAGGGCGGGTGCAGCCTAAATTCGCCCGAAAAACCCATCGCATCTTTCGAGTGCGATGAGCTGTACACTCGTTTTGTCTTGCCGCGAGTCAGGCCCCGTTTCTTCATGTTGCTGAACCTGTTCCGAGACCAGCTGGATCGCTTTGGCGAGATCGACCGTATCCAGGACGTAATCTCGAAGGCGTTGGCGAAAACGCCCGAGACGGTGTTTGTCTACAACGGCGACGATCCTTTGTGTGCTGCCATAGCTGAGCGCGCCCCCAACGCCTCGATTGTCTTCGGTATCGAAGGAAACCTCGGGCTTTCAGCCGATCGCGTGAGCGATAGTCGTTTTTGTCAGAAGTGCGGCGGCATGCTCGAGTACGCATACGTTCATTACGACAAGTTGGGCGCATACCGCTGCAAGGAATGTGGGTGGGAAAGACCCCCCCTTGACTTTGCGGCGGGCAATGTGCGTATGGATGAGGATGGCTTCGTATTCGACATAGACGGACGTACAGTACATACGGGTCAGACCGGCGTGTATATGATCTACAACGTACTCGCCGCCTACGTGGCGTCAAAGATTTCCGGTCTGGTGGCCTTTGAAGATTTCCAAAAAAGTATCAGTACTTACAGGCCCACCAACGGACGCCTCCAAGTGTTCGATTTCGGAGAGCGCAGCGTGATGACTAATCTGGCGAAAAACCCCACCGGGTTCAACCAGAACATCCGCATTGTTTTGCAGGAGCAGGGGCGCGTGCTGGCGCTGTTTGTCAACGACAACGATCCTGATGGTCATGACGTGTCATGGTTTTGGGATATCGATTTCGAAAACTGGGCGGATATTGAAGGACTCAAGGCATTTGTGGGCGGTATTCGCGCCAATGACATGCAGGTGCGCCTGAAATACGCCGGAATTAAGGCTCATATCGTAGAAAATGTGGCTGAGGTGATGGCTCGTACGAATGCCGGTGATGGGCGCGCCTATATCATCGCCAACTATACGGCGCTACCTGAGGTTCGTCGTGATTTGGAAAAGATGTATGAAACGTGGAAAAGTACGGGCAAGATTCCTTGGTCATTGTCTGTTCCTTTCTACAGTGGCCAAGATAAACAGAATTCTCGGTATCCGGAAAGCTGTGAGGCTCCCGAAAGAGATCGCGCGTCGGAAACAAGCGCAAAGGCACAAGCCGCCCAGTCCACTACAAAGACACAGGCTGCTCAGTCCATTACAAAGGTCAAGGCCCTTCCCGATTCTCTGATGTCGAAGGGGACGGTGAGCGCAAGTACGAAACCCCTTCTTATCGTTCATCTGTTTCCTGAACTGCTCAATCTGTATGGCGACGGCGGCAATGTTATCTGCTTACGCCGGCGTCTTGAGCGGCGTGGTCTTCCCGTTAAGGTGCAGGAGGTGGGCATGGGCGACGCGATGGATTTCTCGCGCGCTGACATCGTGTTCATCGGGGGCGGTGCCGATCGCGAGCAAATGATCGTGAAAGATGCCATGGCAGCTCGCAAGGCCGAGCTTTCGGCGTACGTGGCCGATGGGGGAGTACTGCTTGCCGTATGCGGAGGATACCAATTTTTAGGACAGAGCTATGTGATGGATGATGTGATGGTCGAGGGTCTAGGTATCGTGGACATAGAGACGGTGCGCGGAGGGGGGCGTCTGATAGGCAATGCCGTTGTCCAAAGCAATATCTGCGACGCGCCTATCGTGGGCTTTGAGAATCACGGTGGCCGCACCACGCTGGGCGAAGGCGTTCATCCTCTCGGACGTGCACTGGGTAGGACCTTTGGCAACAACGGGCAGGACGGCTTTGAAGGAGTGCGCCAGGGCAATCTCATCGGAACCTATCTCCATGGGCCCCTTCTGCCCAAAAATCCCCAGGTTGCCGATTGGCTCATTGCCCGGGCTTATGAGCGTCGCGGCGATACGGTGGATTTACCTCCACTTGATGATATCGAAGAGATTGCTGCCAACCGTGTGATGACCAAGCGTCTGGGTGTGGGGTAAGATAGCCGGGTGCACACACGGGTGCGCACACTTTACAAAATGTTATCCGGGGCGGTTGTCCGGCAGTCAACACGAACAGTCAACACGCGACAAGAAGAGAGCAGGAAGATGGTAGGAGGACAGATGATTGACACCAAGGAATATGTCATCAAGCAGATCGAGGAGCGAGATATTCGCTTTCTCCGTCTGTGGTTCACCGATCTTCTGGGCGGTTTGAAAAACGTCGCCATAACCCCGTCAGACATAGAGTCCGCATTTGAGGAGGGCATCGGATTTGACGGATCCTCCGTCAACGGACTTGCGCCGCTGCAAGAAGGCGATATGCTGGCGCATCCCGATCCATCCACCTTTCAAGCGCTTCCTTGGCGTCCCACCAACAACGGTGTTGCCCGCATGTTCTGCGACATTCGCATGCCCGACGGAACAAATGCTGAGGGCGATTCGCGTCACATTCTCATGCGCACACTGGACAAGGCGGCCTCAATGGGCTTTTCCGTGAACGTGGGTGCGGCCATTGAATATTTCTGCTTCAAGAGCAATACCGCGCCCGAACCCATCGATTGCGGCGGCTGCTTCGATTTGGCACCGCTTGACAACGCTGCCGACTTGCGTCGCGACACCGTACTTATGCTTGAGCAGATGGGTATTCCCGTCGAATACTCGCATCACGAGGCCGCTCCGGCCCAGCAAGAGATTGACCTTCGCTACAGCGATGCGCTCTCTGCCGCAGATGCCGTGGTAACCGCGCGTCTTGTGATAAAAGAGACCGCTTATGAGCGCGGAATGCATGCCACGTTCATGCCAAAGCCCTTAGGTGGCGAGCAGGGAAGCGGCATGCACCTGCATCAGTCGCTGTTTGACGGTGACGGAAACGTATTTTTCGATGCGAACGATCCTGACGGCTATTGCCTCTCAGCGATGGCGAAAAACTACATTGCCGGTTTGCTCAAGTACGCACCCGACTACACTCTGATAACCAACCAGTACGTCAACTCCTATAAGCGCCTCATTCCCGGATTCGAGTGTCCCGCACACATCACGTGGGGAAACAGCAACAGAACCGCTATGGTGTGCGTGCCGCGCTACAAGCCTGCTAAAGGCAACTCCATGCGCGCAGCGGTGCGCAGTGTCGATGCCGCCGCAAATCCATATCTTGCCGCCGCTGTTCTCATTTCTTCTGGCCTGCGTGGTATTGAAGAGGGTCTTACCCTGCCCGCGCCCCTTGTTGTCAACGAATTTGAGCTTTCCGAAGCTGAGCGCGAGGAGCTGGGAATCGCACCGCTTCCCGCCGATCTTTCCCGTGCGGTTGATGCGTTTGAAAGATCCGATTTCATGCGCGAAGTCTTAGGAGATGCAGTGCATGCATGGCTCGTTGAGAACAAGCGCTCAGAATGGGAAGATTTTCGCTCCCACGTGACGCAATGGGAAATCGACCGGTATTTGGCGACGCTGTAGCAAGGGGGTGGTGATATGCATTCTAAGACGATCATCGTGTCATGTGGTCGCACGGTAACCCCTGAGCGTGCGGTAGCCCTGTTTGCCTCCATGGATGCGGAGACACGCGTTCTCAAGGCTCCGCTGAGTCACATCACCTCTATGGGGCGCACCCTTGATGCCGATCTGCTCGTGGTGGACGATTCGGATGGGTCGTGTGATATTGCGCGGCTCGCACATGATCTCACAGGCAAGCGAACCGCGCTGTTTTTGGTTGTGGATGAGGGCGGCTTGGAATCGCTACGCCTGCCTATGCAGGTGCCTCTCGACTTTGTGTGCACCGGGGCTGTGGATGGTGAGATGAAGCTGCGATGCCGCAGGTTGCTGTGGCCGGGTGAGGCCACAGCCGATGCCGACTTTGTTCACGTGGGTTCCATGACTGTCAATCTGGCCACATACCAGGTGAAGGTGGCAGGTGAACCCGTTGACCTTACGTTCATGGAATACGCTTTGCTGTCGTTTTTGGTCACGCATCCGGGTCGCATCTATTCCCGTGAAGTGCTGCTGTCGCAGGTATGGGGCTTTGATTACTACGGGGGCAGCCGCACGGTCGATGTGCATATACGCCGTCTGCGCGCCAAGCTAGGTCCTGAGATGGCCCAACATATAGAAACCGTCCGCGGTGCGGGCTACCTCTGGGCTAATTAACTGCCTTTTGCCCTGCGAAAAGCCGCATACCGCTTTTGGGCATCGGCTGAAAGACAATGCGCCGTGAAAAGCCGCGTATCGCCTTCTGGTATCAGCCAAAAGGCAATACGCAGTCTTTTTCTTGTGCGTGCCTCCCCTTTGTTTCTTTCTCATTTCTCCTGGATTTCCAGCCTGTTTACGATCATTTCGCCCTCGTTTCCGATCTGAATCGCTTCAATTAACTCAAGCAATTCTGCCTCTTGGGGCCGATTTCTTTCCCGATAATCGAATCCGTTGCAACGCAGTTCCTACGCGTCCGTAAAGAAACGGCGAACCGATGCACTCGAGTCATCGATTCCCCTCTCGCCGCGTCCTCTTGTGACGTTCGACGAGCCGTCCTGTATCTGGGCGGAAAAGAGAGCGAAAGAAAGGAAGAGCGACATGTTCGATTCGGGCACAACCGGCTTCATGATGGTGTGCGCCATGTTGGTGTTCCTCATGACCCCGGCCCTCGCATTCTTCTACGGCGGCCTCTCGCGCCGCAAGAACGTGATAAACACCATGTTCATGTCCATCGCAATCCTCGGCGTCATCGGTGTTTTGTGGGTGGTGGCAGGTTGGTCATTCGCTTACGGAGGTGACGGCAGTAACCCCATATTCGGCGGTTTTGATCAGCTGTTCTGCGTAGGTATCCTGAATGATCTGTTATCCGGAAGCGAGGCGGCAGGTGATGCCTATCCCGCAATCATCGACATTGCGTTCCAGATGGCCTTTGCCCTGATCACCGCAGCCATCGTCACCGGAGCGGTTGCCGGGCGCATGAAATTCGGAGCGCTGCTGGCCTTCATTGCCGCATGGAGCTTGCTCGTGTACGCTCCGCTCGCGCACATGGTCTGGGGCGGCGATGGCAGCCTCATTGGCGATACCATCGGAGCTCTCGACTTTGCAGGTGGTGACGTCGTGCATATCTCTTCCGGACTTACCGGTTTGGTTTTGTGCCTGCTTCTGGGCAAGCGCCGTGGTTATGGCCTCATGTCCTACCGCCCACATAATGTGCCCTTCGTGGTGTTGGGTGCCGGTCTTCTGTGGTTCGGTTGGTTCGGATTTAACGGCGGATCCGCTTTTGCTGCCGATGGCATTGCCGCACTTGCGTTCCTGAACACCATGGCTGCCCCTGCCGCTGCCATGCTCTCCTGGATGGTTGTCGAGCGTATTCATAACGGTACGTGCACGCTTGTCGGTGCCTGCACCGGTGTTGTGGCCGGTCTCGTTGTAATCACCCCTGCCGCAGGTTTCGTTGATTTCTGGGCCGCCATCGTCATGGGTATCATCGTATCCCCCATCTGCTACGTTTCCATCGCGTTTATCAAGTCCAAGCTGGGATACGACGACGCGCTTGACGCCTTCGGCTGTCATTGCGTCGGCGGTATCGTAGGTGGCATTCTTACCGGTATCTTCTGTGTGCCCGAGCTGTCTTGGACCGAATTCGGGGGCCTTATCTATACCGGAGATGTCACGCTACTGCTCGCCCAGATCGAAGGTATCCTGATCACCATCGTATACGTGACCATCGTTTCCGCCATCATCGGGCTGGTTGTCAAGCTCATCTTTGGGGGCCTGCGCGTATCGGTTGCCGAAGAGGCCGAGGGACTGGATTCCAGGCAGCACGGAGAAAGCGCATACCCCGCATTCAATGGTTTGGACTAGAACGATTCGGGCGTGAGCGGCTTGGGGCCGCCTGAAAAGAGAGAGGTTTTGAGCATGAAGAAAGTGGAAGCGGTTATTCGCCCCGCGAAGCTCGAGGCACTCAAAGAGGTGCTGCTTGCCGAAGGCATGAAGGGCATGACCATCTCGCAGGTGCAAGGCTGTGGCAACAGCCACGGCTGGAAAGAATACTACCGTGGCAGTGAGGTTCTGGTGAACACGCTGCCCAAGGTGAAGGTTGAGCTGGTGGTCGAGGATGATAAGACCGAAGGTGTTGTCAAGCTCATCTGTGAAACTGCGCGTACCGGAGAAGTGGGGGATGGCAAGATATTCGTTTCTCCCGTTGACGAATGCATTCGTATTCGCACCGGTGAGCGCGGCGTAGAGGCGCTGTAAGTGCCGATCTGCTCAATCGGAAATCCGAGTATCGAGGGTAGAGTGATGCTGCGAAACCGACATGTTGGGATCAGGCATCATCAGGCATCGGTTTTTTAAGCAGGCCGCCCAGGTTGAGGGAAAGACGTGTCTGGTGTGAGAGAATACGCCTAGCGCGAGAGGGATTACGCCTAAGCCGAGCAAGTCGCCAGGTTAGGGCGGATGGTCAAACTGGACGGTCAAAGAGGGTCGCATGGGAACCTCCCGCGCGGCCCTCTTTCTATCTGAGGTCTTTTTAGGATCGTTCGGTATACGGAATTGCTGATGATGCCGTGGCGTGTGCACGCGGGTGCATCCGTACTCGCGGAGCTGTGGTAGTATGGCTCAGTTGCGCTGCCGAAGGCATTTCTCGCTGTTCGGCACTGTTGAAATTGCACCAAGATGTGAGGGGTTGAACGTGTTCGGCATAAGTGGATTCGAACTGTTTCTCATCCTGCTTTTCGGCTTCCTCATCTTTGGCCCCGATAAACTACCGCAGATTGCCAAGGTTGTCGGCCAGGCCGTACAGAAGTTCCGTAATGCCCAAAGCGAGATGAGTAAAGTCGTTAAGACTGAAATTTATGACCCTATTGCCGAAGATCCGGTGAAAAACCCTCTTGATGCCATCGATAAAGACAACAAACAAAAGGTGGAAAAGAAGGAGTCTTTCGCCTCGCGCAAGGCGAAGTACGACAAGGAGCGTGCTGAGAAAAGAAAGCGAGAGGCCGCAAACGAGGCCGCCAAGGAGGCGCGTGCCACTGCTGCGACTGCCGGCAAGGAGAAAAAGGCAGCTGCAGGAGCCGCCGGAGGGGCTGCTGCGGGAGTTGCGACCGCCGCCAAAACCTCATCCACTACCAAGACTTCCTCTTCCAAGGTGCATGAAAAGGTGGTGGAGGCTCGCAAAGAGGCCGCTGCCCGTGCAGCCGCCGAAGAAGCCTCTCTTGCCACGGCTAAAAAGGAGCTTGCCGATGAGCTTCTTGGTACCAAAAAACCCGTGAGGAAATCCGCCAGGAAAGATACAGCTGATACTTCTGTCGCAAAGACCACTTCAAGCGGCAGTTCCACTTTCACTAAATCCGTAGGTGCTGCATCTGATGATGCCGCCGTTTGCGCCCAGAAGGAGGAGAACTAATGCCTATCGGTCCGGCGCGCATGCCCTTGTTTGACCATCTGGGCGAGCTCCGCATGCGTTTGGTGCGCATCGTCGCAGCTCTGTTTATCGCCATGTGTATTTTTTATCCGGCGACGCCCACTATCATCCAATTTTTGCTCCAGCCTGCCTCGAGCTTTTTGCCCCATGATGATTCCGGAGAAATTCTGCTCAACATTTTCGACGTATTCGGGTTTTTCACCGTGCGTTTCAAAGTGGCGTTGTGGACAGCCCTCGTTGCCTGTGCTCCCATTGTCCTGTGGCAGATTCTGGCGTTTTTCCTGCCTGCTCTCAAGCCCAATGAGCGCAAATGGTTCATCCCCACGTTTGCGGCGGGTGTCGTTTTGTTCATCGTTGGCACGGTGTTTTGCTACCTGTTCATTCTGACTCCGGCGGTCGAGTGGCTCACAGGCCAAGGGGAGGGCTTTGCTCAGGTGTTTCCCGATGCCAAGTCGTGGGTCGATGTCTTTATTAATTTCGAAATCGCCTTTGGTTTCGCGTTCGAACTTCCGCTTATTGTGTTCTATCTGGTCGTCTTCGAGATCATTCCTTACGCCAAGCTCCGTGAGTCCTGGCGTACCGTATATATCGTGCTCATGGTTATCGCTGCTATGGTCACCCTGGACGCTTCCCCCATCACCATGCTGATGATGTTTGCCGCTCTGCTCGTTTTGTACGAGGGGAGCCTGCTGGTGGCACGCGTAGCGCTTGGCAGACGCATAAAAAAGAAGGCGGCGGAAGCCGAGGGCGAAGCTCGCGAGGAGAAGGAATTGAGAAAGGGTTTGCTGTAGGTCGGCTACGGGGGAGTCTGCGCGGTGCGCAAGCCGTTTGTGTGTGCGCGGATTTTACGGGATGTAGTGGGGAGGAAACGAATCCGCCCCATAGGTGCGCAGCTTCTCTGCGTGTGTGCAGATTTTTACCCGCTAAGGAGGAATTTCTTCATGCACGAGCTCGGAATCATGACCGGGGTTATCGAAAGCGTTGGGGCGGCAGCCCGCAACGCTGGTGCCACCAGGGTACTCAAGGTGTCGCTTTCCGTGGGGGTTATGACCGAGGCCATCGAGGACTCGCTGCGGTTTGCCTTTGAGGCGCTTTCCGAACAGGATCCACTGTTTGATGGAGCCAGTCTTGATATAACCATGGTGGTTCCCAAGAGTCGTTGTGTTGAGTGTGGTCTGGACTTTTCCCATGATCGCTATCATGTGTCCTGCCCTGAATGCGGGGGTTTTGCCGAGCTTTTGGAGGGTAAAGAGCTTCGCATCGACAGCATTGAGGTGGATATTCCCGACGAAGAGGCTTCCGATGAAGAGGGAAAAGCTGCTGAGGAAGGTTGTGCTGAAGGTGGGTATACATGATCCGGCTTTTCCACCTGACTTCGTCATTTCGCGCCTGCCGATCGCCAAGATCGTCGTCTTACAGGAGTGCTAGAAGAAAGGCTTCGTCGTGAAGATCGATCTGAATCAGCCCATTCTTGATAAAAACGATCGCATTGCCGATAAGAACCGCGCTCTTTTCAAGGAAAAGCGTGTGTTCGTGCTCAACGTGATGGCCAGCCCCGGCAGCGGCAAGACATCTACCATCCTAGCTACCATTGAGGCTTTGCGCGATGAGTTTAACATCGCCGTAGTTGAGGGCGATATTGCCAGCAATGTAGACGCTGAGCGCATCAGTGCGCAGGGTATCGCGGCGATTCAAATTAACACCGGCGGTGCGTGCCACCTGGAAAGCGACATGATCCGCCGTGCCACAGATGCACTTGATTTGGACAGCCTCGACCTGATCATCGTGGAAAATGTGGGCAATCTGGTGTGTCCCACCGACTTTGATTTGGGAGAAGGGGCCAAGGTGATGATCCTTTCGGTGCCCGAGGGCGATGACAAGCCGCTTAAATATCCCGGTGTGTTTCAGGCATCCGAGGCCATCATCTTAAACAAGGTAGATACCATGGGCGTGTTTGACTTTAACGAGCGAGCGTTTCGCGATGCCGTAACGCAGCTCAACCCCAAGGCACCGATTTTTCCCATCGCCGCCACCAAAGGAGAGGGTGTAGATGAGTGGGCTGAATGGCTGCGCGAGCGCATCCATTCAGCCCAGAAGGTATAGGCCTAAAAGACATAGCCCCTCAGAGGCTTTGTTTTTCGGGAGGTGCTCTGGGCTTTAGGGCTTGCGAACCGAGGAGACTATGTCACAGACTGCCCCGAAGAGGACGCCAGCACAGGGAAAGATGATCCAGGAGATCCTCCAATCCCAAGTAAGAAAGCTCCACCCCAGAAAGATGGCAACGATTATGCACCAGTAGATGCTGGCGATGGCTTCGTTGCGTCTTGCCTCTTGTTTGTTTTGGCGATTGTAGTTGCCCTCCTCTAGCAGGTGCTGGAAACTACCGAAGATCATATTTGTTTGCTGCATGCGTATCCATTGAAACAAAAAGGGCGGTTTACAGCCACCAAGAACACTTGGAAATCTGTCAACTGCTGGTTGCGCTTCTGACATGACCCGCTTATGGTGCCGTTGGCATAGGGTATGGCATGGCATCTCAGTTCTCATTCAGGTTGGATGCGCCTTCTCCCCGCAAGATTAAACGCATGTCGATGTTTGCGTGATTGGCGCTGGCGCATCCGGTCTTTTTGCTGCGTACGCTGCTGCAATTGCAGGGTGCAACACGCTTTGTATCGAAAAACAGGCGACCTATGGCGGAGACGTGGCAACGTCTGCAAATACGAATTGGGTTCCGTACACGCAGGTGTGTGCCGATCTTAGGCCCGATGAGGCAACTTCTTTACAGGATCAGATTGACAGTGTTGATGATTCGTATCCTGATCAACCAGAGATTGCCGCCCTGTATAAGAAATGGTACGAATATGTAGATAAGTGGATGTCCGTACTGACTTACGATTTTGAAAGCAAATGGCAGGAATCGGTTCCCTGTGTCTATAACGGCTGTTTCTGGCCTGAAGGAGGCATTGGGCAGGGCCAAGAATTCTGGGGCAATGTTCAGCAGAAGATTGAGGCCGAGGGTGTTGAGTTTGTTTACAACATGAAAGCGGATACATTCATTGTCAATGCGGATAACAAAGTTGTTGGACTTCGTTGCTACGATACGACGAATCAGCGTTGGTCTGACATCAAGGCAAAATCATTTATTATCTGCACGGGTGGATTTGCTGCAAATCAGGAGATGATTGCGGAATACTATCCTGACTTAGTGACGGTTGGCTGCGTTACTACTCAAGCTACCGGTGAGGGAATTAAACTAGGCACCTCTGTCGGTGGTGCTCTGCTAGGAATGAGCGGAGAGGTGAACTGTAATCCTCACCTCGAGAGCATTCATGTTTCTCAATCGATTGGACGTTCGTTCAGCATTCTTCCAAACGGCCATCGGTTCCATAATGAATCTCGAGTCCATACCGGACCTACTAATTGTATGGAAGCAGGATTTTGGGAGTGGTGGGTCATTTTCGACAACGACATTGTTGAAGGCCCTAGTGCATTAAATGTTCAAAATACTGAGAGTCATCGTGTGACGGGGAATACTGTTGAAGAGCTTGCGGCTGAAATGAATATGCCTGCCGATGTTTTACAGATAGGATTTGACGAATACGACGCCGTTTGCGAGGCCGGTGTTGATGAAGCATTCGAACGGTGGTTCAAGTTGGAAAAACTCGAACCGCCCTATTATGCGATGAAGTTAAGTCCGAGACGTTACAAAACTGCAGGTGGACTACGTGTTGACACAAGTGGTCAGGTGCTTGATGAAGACGGAAACCCCGTGACTGGCATTTTTGCTGCCGGATGTGCTGGGGGAACAACCGATATTGCACCAGCGGGTGCTTCGGGTCTCGTAGCGGGAGAAGGCGCTGCGGCATATGTTGAAACGCTCGAGGCGTAATAGTTTGAATTTGCGTACTTAGAAATAGGCCGGGAGGTATCAAAATCGCTCTCGGCCTATTAAACGTGCCGAACTGGAGATGTTTGTTTCGATGGTGGGGAGCGGCATGGATGAATTGAAAAAAGAGAAAGACGGAGTCGAGGTAGCGCAGAATTCAAATTTGCCTGAAGAATCCGGTTTTTCCGAACTCTCCAAGAAAAAGAAAAAACGGAAATGGCCCATTGTTGTCGGCGTCGTGGCTGTAGTGATTGCTGCTGCGGGAGGAGGACTCCTGGTATGGCATGAGCAACCTAGCTTCTGTAATGCAATTTGCCATTCTCCGATGGATTCTTATGTGGAGAGCTATTACGAAGGTGATGACTTAGCACGTGTTCATATGGAAAACGATGTTACGTGTCTCGACTGTCATGATTCTGAGATAAGCGAACAAATTTCTGAGGTGGGCAAATGGATTACGGGAGATTACCGTGACCCGCTTGATGCAATCGATTATCCGGACGAAGGTTGTATCGAATGCCATGCGGAGGATGAGATTCAACAAGCGACTTCAGATTTGGAGAAGAATCCTCATACTGATGCTCATCAGGTCATCACATGTAACACATGTCATAAATCGCACGATGATCAGGTCGATTATTGCGCCCAGTGTCATGACAACGGCGGACAAGAAATGATTCATTGGACCGACTAGTCCTCGTAGCTCTGGCCGCCCTCGGATTTCCCATCCCGTGGGCGGCTTTTGATGGGGTGTGTCCGCAAGATTAAACGCACAGAGTTTAAGTGTCCGTTAATTGTCCGTGTTCGTTTGTCTTCCGTTCTCTGTCTGCAATATTCAAGTCCTACAATGGTAGCCGGTTACGGAAAGCTACCTATAGAAGTGTGAGGCGGTCATGACCCCCGAGGAACAGTATCGCATCTGTACGAACGGTCTTCGTGAATTCGCCGCGAAACACGGCACGACCGATGTAGTACTGGGGCTTTCCGGTGGCATTGATTCAAGCCTTGTTGCCTGTATGTGCGTCGAAGTGTTTGGTACCGACCATGTGCACGGCTATATGCTTCCTGGGCCGTATTCGAGCGAGCATTCGCTTGCCGATGCTCAGCAACTTGCCGCCAATTTGGGTCTTCGTGTTGAGTGCATTTCAATCGTGGGCGCATGCGAAGCGTTTGCCGAAGCACTTTCCCCTCATTGCGATGGCTTTCATGGGCTTGCTGCTGAGAATACTCAAGCTCGCTGTCGCATGGTGATGCTCATGGCGCTCTCGAACGCGCATGGTTGGATAATGGTGAACACTGGCAATAAGAGCGAGGCCATGATGGGATACTCGACGCTCTATGGCGATACCGCCGGGGCCTATGCTCCCATAGGGGGTCTGTACAAGACGGATGTGTTTGCCGTGTCGCGCTGGGTGAATGCCAAGGCTACCGCTCAAGGCAAGGTGTCACCTATCCCTGAGCACGTGCTGATTAAGGCGCCGAGTGCCGAGCTTGCTTTAGGGCAGACCGACGAAGCCGTCCTTGGCGCATATGCTGAGCTAGATAAGTTGCTAATCGATCACGTTGAGCGTGGTATGGATGCCGAAGCCCTTGTAACGGCGGGTTATGATCCTATTGAAGTCGAACGCGTCACCAAGCGCGTAGCCGCTTACGCTTTCAAGCGCGCCCTTGAACCTACCTTCCCTGAAGTTTCATACGTCTAGCTGCGTTCGCAGGGACAAGCTGCGCCCGCAGGGGCATTGACGCGTGTGTGCAGTCATACATGCTACGGTCGCCAAGCCTTGGTAACTTCTCAAATTCATCCCCAACAGTGCAGTGAGTATGGAAAGTTAGGTCGCCAAGGCTGGTGCCTCCAGTCTTGTGTTCGGTGTCGTTTTTCTTCTGCGGACGGCGGGATGACAAAGTTTCGCGCTACACTGATGGTGCGTGGGATACGTAGCCAACTGCGCTTCTGCGCCTGGATGTGCGTTTCGGGCGAAGCCTTACCAGTGCGCCATAGCGACAAAGGTCTGCGTATCGTGCGGTCGCAAAATTCCGCCCGACGCATTTTCAAATGAATGCGTCTGAGAGCAATCGTCTTCCGAGGAGGAAAGCCATGCCTAGAATCACCCGTGATCAGGTAAAGGTGCCCGCCGATATCGCGGCAGACGCCCGTGAAACCTACATCGACAACTATATGGCAGCCACGCGCGGCACTGGTCGTTTGATGCTGTTCGCCTGCGACCAAAAAATCGAACACTTGAATGGCGATTTTTATGGTGAGGGCATCGATCCTGCCGATCTTGACCCTGAGCATCTGTTCCAGATTGGCTCCCAGGGTGTTTGCGGCGTGTTGGCGGGTCAGCGCGGCCTCATTGCGCGTTATGCCCCCGATTACCCCCACATAAACTACCTGGTCAAGATGAACTCCAAGACTAACTTGGTCAAAACTGCACAGGGTGACCCCTATAGTCCGCAGCTGCACGACTTTGAGGCCGTGCTTGCCATGCGCGATGCCGGTGTGAATGTGGTTGGATTGGGTTATACCATCTATCTAGGTAGCGAATACGAGGCTGCCATGATGTCCGAGGCGGGACAACTCATCGCCGAGGCGCATGAGGCCGGTCTGCT
>CAZLKG010000018.1:0-16110 GCA_964560045.1 uncultured Slackia sp. | reverse complement strand
CCTGGTTGCTTTCCGAAAGCGTACGCCGCATGATGCGCAGCCAGGTATTCTTAGGGAACAAACCGAGACTGCACTTATTGGCTTTGAAGTCGAAGTCGGGCGGACTCCACGTGTCTTCTTCGTCGGTGGTCAAAGCGCGCGGATCGATACGATGCCCAAGCGCACGACCGAAGTTCACGTAAAACCCGCTTCCCCGCCGCGCCTGCACGTATCCTTCGCTCACGAGCAGATCATATGCCTGTTCAACAGTAGTGACACTCACCCCAAGCTGTTCGGCGAATGCACGCTTTGAGGGAAGCCTAGTGCCAGCTCGAATAGCGCCGCTGCGAATATCGTTACGAATACATCGGTAAAGATATTCGTACTTGGAACATCCTGTCCGCTTTTCTAGATTGTAAGTAATCATATTTCCCCGTACCCTGTTTTATATGTCCTGCGACAACTGATCTTATTTTCAATTCTCTGCTAGATCATTATTGACACAGAAGCCTCGTGCCGTCTGGGTCTCTCAGTGCTCCATAAACATCCTCGGTTCCCTAAACAGGATCCGGCACGGTATCGCAAGGTTCTGGTCTGACGGGCAGAAATAACATCAGGCATAAGTGGATGAACCGGTGGGATTATGGCAAGCGGTGGGTCGCTCACTCCAACCAAGACCTTTGTCTATTTATTGCCACCCTTTGTCTCTTCGGTGAAACCCTCCACATAAGCGCTTGGCACCACGAGCGAGTTGCCGGAATCTTTCAGGCTTTGATTAACCAGATGCATCTGACGTAGCTTGAGTGCAATGCCGTCTTTGCGATAAATCTCAGCTGCATCATGCAGCATGGCAGCGATGTCTTGCTCGACCTCCGCCAGTACGATGCGTGCATCTTTTTCGCGCTCCGCCTTGGCTGCGGTGGACATGTCTTGCTGGAGTTCCTTGGGAATCACAATGTCGCGAATCTCGACCGAAAGCACCGACACACCCCAGGTCGAGGTCTTTTCTTCGATCTTGTCTCGCAGCTCTTGGTCGAGCTTGTCACGGTGCACGGTTACATCTGTGATGCCCTTGCGTCCGATGGCGTCGCGTAATGCGGTTTGTGCAGCCATGGCTACCGCATCATAGTAATCCTCTACTTCGAGGCATGCTTTCTCAGCATCCCACACCATCCAAAACACCACTGCATCCACGTTTACTGGAACCAAATCGGCAGTCAGAATTTCCTCTGCGCCGAATCCGGTGAGCATGATGCGCTGGTCGGCGCGCAGGGCGATGTGCTCAATGAAGGGGATGGTGAGAAATACGCCTGGCCCCACAATTCGGTCGAACTTCCCGAGGCGTAGCACCACCACGCGTTCCCACTGGGCCGCTACGTGAACGGTGAAAATTGCCACTGCTGCCACGATAAACGAAAAGCAGATAATCCAGATGTTCACCTCGCCAAAGGCTACGTATCCTGCCCCGAGAACGACAAGCGCTACGGCCATGAATATGAACGCCGAAAACACGTTGGAAGCGTTGTCGTCGGTGCGACGGGTTTTCGGAGAGTTGTGCATCTCGATTCCATTGCATGGCGTTTCAGTCTGGCGTTCGCGGTTTCGTTTCGGCCTAATCGCCATAGCGATACCCCTCTTTCTCCTTTTCGGCATTAATGGCCTTGGATGCCATGTCGTCTATCATTGTTGTAGCCCGGTCTTTTATTTCTGCATAGGTGAGCCCTTTTGAGCGGTATTGCTTGACACAGCTTTCCAGAAAGGCGTCGACTGCACTCGTCTCATCGTCTTGTCCGCCTGCGTCTTTCTGTACGAACATGCCCCGTCCGCGTACGGATACGATAAGACCGGAAAGCTCCAGATCGCGATAGGCTTTTGTCACGGTGTTGTAGTTGATTTTCGCATCGGCTGCGAGACTGCGCACGCTGGGCAATTGCTCGCCTGCGGACAGGCGACCAGTTTTGATGAGGTATGTCATCCGGTTACGCAGCTGTGCCCAAATGGGTAGGTCGGACGTCTCATCCACGCGGAATATCGGAGTTTCCTTGCTCTGCAAACGTTCACCTTTCTAGAATTGCGTTGAGTTGTCAAATCAGTGCGCCGCGCAGGCGATAACGCAGTATCTCAAACAAAGGCCACCCACGAGACATACGGTATCGGATACGGGGATAGTGCGGCACTCCGTGCGCGTAAGCGAGTAGGTCTCCATAACAGCAGGGGTGATAATGCCCATACCAATGACGCCGACAAGAGCGTACGACAACATATCGGGGGCTGTAAGCAGATCAAGAGATGTACAGGCGTCTGCATTGGAAACCGCTGCCTGAATGAACAGCGCCAGAAAAACGACCTCAAGCGCCAGGCATGTGAGATGGATTATCTGCAGTGGTTTGGCTGCACGTAAAATCAACGTCTGTCCCTGTGTGAACCAATCTATCAAAAGTACGACGGAAAGTCCGGTTGAAAATGACGAGCAGATGAACAGCCCCACAAGCGACCAACTTTGCCACAGTGGTATGGCGCTTTGGAGTAAAAACACGCCTGTGTAAGTCATGGTAGAAAGCGCGCCAAGGCAGCAGATGACCTCGATGACGGTAAGCATGCGCTGCCCCCATGCGGGGCGTCCCAGGCAGTAAGTCGTGAACAACAGTGCGGCAATCAGGCATTCGATGGCGAGCGTGTAGGCACCGAAGGTAATTGCGGTGGGATGAGGGCGTAAAAAAAGGAGGAGCGCGCGTTCAGGACGTTCGAGATCCCAGAGCAGGCATACCATGGCAAGAATGAGTAGGACGAGTCCTATAGCGTATGCGCGTACGCGCAGTGCATGGAATGCCTCGGCCATGCGGGGCGACATACCGGCACATCGAAGCGTAATGCTCCAGGCGGATATAACGAACAGGGCACCTGCTGCTGCGCCGCCGAAGAAGAGATACGCTATGACAAGAGATCCGTACATGCACCCCTCGATACTTAACCGTAATTTGATGTCGGCGGGAAAATTTGCCCGCCTGACTGTTTGACCTCATTATCCCACAAGTTTTTAATCAAGGGAATTACATATTGACTGAAGTAGTGAATCGGTTTACTATGACACTAACGAACGGAGGGGGCGTTCGAGGCATATCCTAGGCATGAATCGACGCGTCCTTCATCTCGCTATATCCAAGAAGGGGGTTGTCGATGATTTCTGAATTTCCCTTGTTCGTATTCACGACACTTGCGGGGCTTTCTGCGGGTGCGTATATCGCGAATGCGGCGTTTCCTCTCGATAAAGAGCGCTCCATGCCATGGGCCTTCCCGCTTGTTTGTTTGGTGCTTTTGGGGTTGGGGCTGCTCGGCTGTCTTAGTCATCTGATGCGGCCGACGATGTTTCTGAACGCCCTGGCAAATCCGGGAGCAGGAATTGCCCAGGAGGCGTATTTTTCCATCGCATATGGGGTGTTGCTGCTTGTCGATCTCATCGTGGTTGCAGTCAAGAAGGAGAGCCTACGTGCGCTACAGATCATAGGAGCACTGGCGGCGTTTGCCATGACGGTAGCCATGGGCTTTGCCTATACGGGTTACCTGGCGATTCCCGCCTGGTCCACGCCCGCTATCGTTCCTCTGTTTGCGCTGGGAGATTTGGCTATGGGCTTTGCCCTGTGGGCGCTTTTCTCCGAGGGTGCCTACACCCGCGCTACGTTTTGGCTTGCGACCGTGTTTGTCGAGGTTCTGGCTGCTGTTGCGTTTGCACTGGCGGCAATCCATTTTGTGAGTGTGGGACTCAGTCCCGCCCCATTCGTGGTGGCCATTGTGATAGCTCCCGTTTTCGTGATAGTGCTTGCTGCTATGGCGCGCACACGGGAGGGAATAATTCTACCCGCCGCTGCATTTGCTTGCGCATTTGTCGGTGTATGCGTAGCGCGCTGGGCGTTTTACGCTGCGTGCACACTATAGAACCACGCCGTTCGAGGCGGCGTAGCAGAAACGAAGGAGATGTTTTGTAGGCGCATCTTCCGAGAGAGCGAAAGCACGCTTTCAAGAAGGAGTGAATCATGGCTTTGCTCGATACTTCTATCGAACGTAGGGATTTTTTGAAGGGGAGCGCCGCCGTTGCTGCCGCCGCCTTAACGGCGGGTGGTCTGACGGGCTGTGCGTCCGGCACCTCCGATGATACAGTGGATTCGACGGGGGTTGCCTCCGATACCGCCATCATCAAAGGAGATGGCGAGTGGATTACAGTGGACTGCTGGGGTAACTGTGGCGGTCGGTGTATCAACCGCGTGTTCGTGAAAGACGGCGTGGTTTTACGCCAGAGCACTGATGACCTCGAAGAGGATTCGCTGGAAAAGCCGCAGCAGCGCAGCTGTCCACGCGGCCACTCTATGCGTCAGCATGTGTTCAACGCGAATCGCATCAAGTATCCCATGAAGCGCAAGAGCTGGCAGCCTGGTGGCGGTGAGAACGCCCACGGCGAGCTGCGTGGCGAAGAGGGTTGGGAGCGTATTTCTTGGGAGGAGGCGCTTGATTACGTCGCTCAGGAGCTGCGGCGTGTCTATGACGACTATGGTCCCCGATCGGTGGTATGTATGGGTACTGATTGGCCCGTTCTCAACATGCTGGGCGGACGTCTCCAATGGAACGGCACGGAATCCTACGGCAACTGGTACAACGCGCCCGTCCGCATGGGCGGGTATTTGGGCAACGGCCTGCCCGACTGTCTCGCGGCCAACGACCGCCTAGATTTACTCAAGGCCGATACTATCGTCATGATGGGCGTGAACCCGCTGTGGCATTCTTCTGGTAATCCCGCTCACTATTTCCGTCTTGCGAAGGATGCGGGTGTTCAGTTCGTTCTTATCGGCCCCGAATACAATGTGTCCGCCAACATGCTTGACGCGCGGTGGATTCGCGTGCGTCCTGGCACCGATACCGCATTCTTCTTTGCTGTGGCCTACGAGATGTTGCGCCTTGAAGAGGAAGAAGGTGACATCATCGACTGGGATTTTCTGCACACCTACTGTGTGGGGTTCGACGCGGAAAGCATGCCCGAGGATGCTCAGACAGACGAGAACTTCCATGATTATGTGTTAGGGGTCTATGACGACGTGCCCAAGACGCCCGAGTGGGCTACGGAGATTTGCGGAACGCCGGTTGAGGATATCACCTGGTACGCTCGTGAAATCCGTCGAGAGCGCAACGTGATGCTCCTACACAACTACGCTCCTTCGCGATATCGCGGTACCGTTGATTTGGCGCAGTTGTTTTTGACCGTCGCCTGCATGGGAGGGCATTTAGGCCGTTCAGGTAATGCGGTGGGTGCCACGTTCTCCATCGAGTGCGCCAACTCGGGTACAAAGCTCGTGTCAGTGGGTGCGGCTTCAGAGAGCAGCGCTGCGAAAAACACCCTCGAGTATTCTGAGCTTCCCAAACCTACTATCTGGCGTGACATGGACGCCGGCCACTACGTGGGCTATGGCGATTATCGCAACGGGTCGCTCGACAATGGATATAAAGAGCCGCGTGAGTTTGATTTCGATCCGCGCATCATAGTCAATGACTTTCACAATCCGCTTCAGGCCACTGAGGACATCAATACGGGCATCAAGGTATTCAAGAAGATGGACATGGTGGTAAACCTTGACTACCGCTACTCGCTTACCGCCCAATATGCAGATATCCTGCTGCCGTGTTTCACAGCATGGGAGGGTAATCTCGATTCTGACCAGGGTGAGCTTGACGTGGCGACCAACGGCATGATGCGCATGTCGCGCGCGCAGTGTAACCGTGACCTGGCCATATTTCCCCGTCCTGCCGTGGCACCTTTATTCGAGAGTCGTAACGAGGACTGGATCTACTCGCAGATCGCTGAGCGCCTTGAACTCGACCCCAGCGTGATGTTTCCCATCTCCAATATGCAGGCGTATTTCGACAAGTTTCAAACTGCGACATATCTCGACCCCGAGGATGGCGTGACCACGCATCGGCTCATCACTATCACACAGGATGACATCGACGCATGGGGTGTGGAGGGCGAGCCGCAGGAGGGCATCGTGTCTATGGCGGAGATTTTGGAAAAGGGCTACTACCAGATCCATCGAGCTGAGAATGACAACTACAGCTACTACGGATACAGCGATTTCATTGAAGACCCCGATGAGAATCCGCGCCAGTCCGAAAGCGGCAAGATTGAAATTTACTGTCAAAGCAAGGCTGACGCCGTGAACCTCATGCAGTTTGGTCCCGAATCGTTGAAGCCGTACCCGACGTTTCATACCACCACGTATCAGGAGAGTTTTGCAAACTGGGAGACCAAAGAGCCTGGTCAGTATCCGTTTATGATGCTGCAGCCCCATTATCTGCGTCGCTCCCACACCACCTACGACGAAGCCACCTGGCTGCGTGAGGCATGGCCCAACCCTGTGTACATCAGTGCCGAGGACGCTGCGGCCAAGGACATCAAGAGCGGCGACACCGTACGTGTGTTCAACGATGCCGGGCAGATTCTGCGCATTGCTAGTGTGCTCAATACCATGATGCCGGGACATATATCGATTCCGCACGGTGCGCGCACTTATCTCGATCTTGAAACAGGCATTGATAGGGGAGGAAACGAGAATATGCTCGTCGACCACAAGACGCAGGATGAATTCTGTCCCCAGACGAACGGATACAACAGCTGTCTGGTGGACTTTGAGAAATACGATGGAGAGCCGCTCGATCTCGACTGTACATTCGAGCCGCTTTTGTGGACGGAGGAATAGACGATGACCTTGGGATTCTATCTTGATATGACGCGTTGCTCCGGCTGCCATGTATGCCAGATTGCCTGCAAGGATCGTATGGACTTACAGAATGCGGGACCTCTGCCACGACGTGTGGCAACCTATGAGGTGGGAACGTACCCTGAGGCTCGCATGTATCACACTTCCATCGGATGCAATCACTGTGAGAATCCAGCGTGTGTGGCCAACTGCCCCACGGGTGCTATGCACAAAGACGAGGAGTCAGGCGTGATACTTCACGACGACAGCGTGTGTATCGGATGCCGTTCGTGCGTGATGGCCTGTCCGTATGGTGCGCCTCAATTCGACGAGGAAGCGGCGCGCATCTTTAAATGCGATTCGTGCAAAGCATTGCGTGATGCAGGCAAGAACCCCGTATGTGTGGATGCATGTCTGATGCGCGCGTTGGATTTTGGCAACGTGGATGATTTGCGAGCGAAATACGGCGACGACTTGGTGCAAGAGGTCGCGTGCATGCCTACCGCCAGTGCGACGGAGCCCCATATCGTGATTAAAGTGCCCGAATGTGCGTTGCGCGACGATTTCGTCGAAGTCGTTCTATAGTCTGACCCTTTGCCGCTGCGAGCTGTTCCCTTTCTTTTACCTAGGGGGTGCGCCGCCTTTTGAGGAGTAGGCGCGCCCGAGGCAGCGGAGCGGGAAAATAGGGTGGCGTTTCGGCTCGGTACGTAAGGCCGGGCGTTGCCGTCAAGGAGGCGTGTGCCGTGGAAGCAGCTGTGAAAGTTCGCGATGATTTCCTGTCGCTCGAAGCTCTGCTCGTAAGCCGTGCGTATCTCTATACCCTCTTTCACAAGGCATTCGGGGGTGAGCCGGACGAGAAACTACTGGAGTTGTTAGCAACAGACATCACGGGAGATGTGCTCGACGAGTATGCGGGGGAGAGCGATACGCTCCGCAAGCTCGCGGTATTTGCACGAGGGCTTAAGAGAAAGATTTCAGATGCAAGGTTTTTGGAATCAGTCAAAGATGAGTTTACCCGCTTTTTTGAGGGTCCTGCCAAGCTCGTTGCGATTCCGTGGGAGTCGGCCTATGTGGGTCATAAGGAGATGGTGTTCCAGGCCAGTACGCTTGTCGTGCGTGAGGCGTATGCTGCTCAAGGGCTGCGTACACGGTTTTTCGGACGCATGCCAGATGATCACCTATCGATCATGTGCGTATTTATGGCGCACATGGCGCTGTGGACGCTCAAAGCGTTTCGTGCAAGCGATTGGAAGCGAGTCTCTACTCTGCTTGATTTTCAGGCGGCATTCGTGTGTGACCATATGACTAACTGGTTGCCCCGATACGCCAAAGATGCACTTAGAGTAAGGGAGGCACTTCTGTATCCTCAGCTCGCACAAGGTATTGCAGCATTTGTTGAAATCGACGGGACATTTATGGGGCAGGCACTTGCGTGGCTGGATAGTTCGGCAGCTGCGATGGCCGGGGTGGTTAATTCGTATGATTCGACGGTATTTTTCGGTGAGGCGGAACGGACACTCGAACAGCTTGCCACTCTTGATTTGCGTGGTATAGATGAGAATGAGCTGGTTGAAATGTCGCGACCTCGAGTTTAGGCGAGTGCCATTAGACCTATACTCCACTGTTCGCGACAGTAGAGCTCCACGGGCATCATCTCCTGATCCCAGTATAAAATTAAGAGACGATATTTGCTGTTTAACGCACCAATTTTTTCATTTTTCGAAAAGTTGGTGCGTTAACCCTTGGTGCGTTAACGTGCCTATTCTCGCTCTACTTCGAATATCGCTGGTCGGAAACTTGCCTTGATTTTGAGACGCCGCATATCAGCGGGTTTCTATCAGTGAAATACAGCATGAGAGATTTACGGCAGCAACCTATCTACGCCATGCGCGGTATGGCGCAAGAGCCCACCTTCGGATAGAGTGGAGCTATGGCATACGACAGTTCTCACATTCCCTTTGAGGATGCAATTCCCAACGCATCCGCCCCAGATGCAGAGCGCACAGGCAAGGACTGGGCGATCGATGCTGCCGTGGCAATGGCAGCTTTCGCATTCGGCTGTGCACAGCTCCTTCTGACATCCACCTCGGTGGTGTTCGTCGATAGGCTCTTTGAGGAGATGACCCGCCAGGTAAATATTGTTCCGAACATCTATTCCTACGTGGCTCTAGGATTCACAACACTTCCTCTGGTGCTGCGGCGCGTTGCACCTTGGCCCACCCTCGCCATAGTTTTGGCATGCTTTCTGTTTAGTGCAGGATATATGTACGGCTTCTCTCTCTCGGCCGTAGGCCCTGTGGTGGCGGTCTATACGGTGGCAAGTGAGCATTCTAAGCGTCACGCTATCGCCGCGACGACTATCGTTGCGGCGTCTATGGTGCTTTCTCCCATGCCCTACCAAAGCTCCATGCTCTCATTCATCTTGAAGGGGACGAATGTGGCGCTTGTGGCAGCGGGTGGTCTGGCAGGATTTGCGGTGCGTACGTACGCGGCGTATCTGTCCGAAACGCGACGACGCCTTGATGAGGCAGAACGTGGGCGCGAAGAGCTTGCCGCCCGCCGTGTGGCCGAAGAGCGCGTAAGCATAGCTCGTGACGTGCACGATATTACAGCTCATTCGCTCTCAGCAGTGGCCATTCAGGCCGCTGCCGCCGAGCGCTTGGTGGACTCCGATCCCGCCGCTGCCAAGGAGGCTATCGCCGACATCCGCTCGGTTTCCAGATCGGCCCTTGAAGAGATTCGCGCCATGATCGGCGTGCTGCGTGGCGACAAAGCGGCAGAGCACGCCCCGACCGAGGGAACCGAGCGCATGGGCGACCTGATAGATTATCTTAAGCGGGCCGGTCTTGCCGTGACGTATTCCGCACGTGGGTACAGCCGTAACTCGGTTCCCGCCTTCGTTGATATGACTCTCTACCAGGTGGCCCGGGAGGCTGCCACCAATACCGTACGCCACGCGGGGGCGCAGTCGGTGGAAATCCTCCTTCGCTCCACAGCAACTGAGGCATTTGTGAGTTTTTCTGATGACGGGCGGGGGATGCTTGTGAATACAGAGCGGCGCGTCGAGGGACATGGGCTGCAAGGCATGTCTGAGCGTGTGGGTGCGCTCGGCGGGCGCTTCTCGGTGCGCAGCGCCGAAGGGGAGGGATGCGCGGTGGAGGCGGAGATACCTTTGGAGGTAAGTCATGGTTCAGCAAAGAGATGACGTTACACGAGAGATACCGGTGCGCGTGGCAATAGCCGACGATCAGGAGCTGGTGCGAAAGGGTTTTCGCCTCATTCTCTCATCATTTCCCGGAATACAGGTTATTGGCGAGGCTGTTGATGGTTCGGATGCCGTGGCTCTAGCGCGTCGCATGCGCCCCGATGTGATACTCATGGACATCCGCATGCCGCGCAAGGATGGCATCCAGGCCACACGGGAGATAGCTTCAGATCCTGCACTTGAAGACACGGCGGTGCTTATTCTCACCACCTTTGATTTGGACGAATACGTCTATGACGCGCTGGCCTCAGGAGCGAGCGGATTTCTTCTCAAAGACGTGGAGCCTGATGAGTTGGCTCGCGCCGTGCGCGTGGTGCATCAGGGTGATGCACTGATCGATTCCGGAATCACACGTCGGCTGATAGAAGCATATGCAGAATCGCGCAGACGTTCGCGCTTCGATGGTACCAAGATGGACGATCTTACCGACCGTGAACGCGAGATCCTAACTCTTGTCGGACGCGGCCTGAACAACGATGAGATAGCCGAGGAATTGGTCATATCGCCCGCCACTGTGCGCACGCACACGGGTCGCATCATGACCAAGCTCGATGCGCATGACCGCGCACAGCTTGTGGTGGCGGCGTATGAAAGCGGTCTGGTGAAACCGGGGACGTAGGCGAGACAATACGTCCCTTCACTTCATAAAAGAATGGAGAGCGCCAAGGGCGCATGCGCGTCATTGGTTCGGGTGCGCTATCATTAAAGGTCGCTGAAATATGTCCGGGAAAGGGGATAAGCGTTGGCAAGCGACTCAATTATCATTAAGGGTGCCCGCGAACATAACCTCAAAGACATAGATCTCTCCATTCCGCGTGACAAGTTGGTCGTAATTACCGGGCTTTCGGGTTCGGGAAAATCAAGTCTTGCCTTCGATACCATATATGCCGAGGGCCAGCGCCGCTACGTGGAAAGCCTCTCAGCTTACGCCCGCCAGTTTTTGGGCCAGATGAACAAGCCCGATTTGGATAGCATCGACGGTCTTTCGCCCGCCGTGGCAATTGATCAGAAGTCCACGAGCAAAAACCCGCGCTCTACTGTGGGCACCGTCACCGAGATCTACGATTACCTACGCCTTCTGTTTGCGCGCATCGGCGTGCCTCATTGTTCCGAATGCGGTCGCGAAATCAAAAAGCGCACGACCGATCAAGTTGCCGATGAGATTTTAGGATTGGGAGAGGGTAAGCGTGCGCTTATCTTGGCTCCCGTGGTGGTGGGCCGCAAGGGTGAGCATGCCAAACTCCTTTCCGATCTTCGAAAAGAGGGCTTCTCACGCGTGCGCGTAGACGGCGAGGTGCTACGACTGGATAACGAGTCCATAAAGCTCGACAAGAAGCTCAAGCACACCATTGAGGTGGTGGTAGATCGCGTGGTTCTCAAAGCATCGGCAACAAGCCGCATTGCGGAGGCCGTAGAGGGAGCCACCAAGTTGGCCGAGGGCCGCGTGGTAGTGCATATGGTGGACAGCGAGAGCAAGACTGCCGATCACAAGAAAAGCACACCGGGATTTTCCGGCATCTCCTCTGCCGATCATTTCTACTCTCTTGCTCTGGCTTGCCCAGAACACGGCCATTCCATGGATGAACTGCAGCCGCGCGACTTTAGCTTCAATGCGCCCTACGGAGCCTGCCCCGATTGTGCGGGCCTGGGAAGTCGCGAGGAAGTCGATCCCGGTCTGCTCGTGCCCGATCCCTCCCTTTCACTCAACGAGGGAGCTATCGCACCGTTTTCTGCCGGAAACTATTATCCCCAGGTGTTGCGCGCCGTATGCCGTCATATGGGTTTTGACCCGGCAACTCCGTGGGAAGATTTACCTAAACGCGTACGCGATGCCATCCTTTTCGGTCTTGCGGGGGAGAAGGTGCGCGTGGATTACGTGACTGTGGATGGCCGCGAGACCTATTGGTTTATCGACTGGGAGGGTGCCTGCGAGGCTGTGATGCATCGCTATAGGGAGGCACAAAGCGACAGTCAGCGTGAGAAATACGAGAAGTTTTTCGCCACCATACCCTGCGCCACATGCGAGGGAAAGCGTCTCAAACCCGAAATCCTCGCCGTCACCGTGGCAGGAAAGAACATCCACGAGGTGTGCGAGATGAGCGCAGAAGAGGGCCTGGCGTTTTTCAACGGACTTAAACTCAGTTCACGTGAGGCTACAATTGCCGGTGCCGTAGTGAAAGAGATCCGCGCTCGCCTGCGTTTTCTCGTGGACGTGGGGCTGGATTACCTCACCCTAGAGCGCGCCACGGCCACACTCTCAGGTGGAGAGGCCCAGCGCATCCGTTTGGCCACACAGGTAGGCGCAGGCCTCATGGGCGTGCTTTACATCTTAGACGAACCCTCCATAGGACTGCATCAGCGTGACAACGAACGCCTCGTGGCAACGCTTGAGCGCCTGCGCGATTTGGGGAACACGGTTATCGTGGTGGAACATGATGAGGACACCATCCGCCACGCCGATTACGTGGTGGATATGGGTCCGGGAGCGGGCGAGCTTGGCGGGCGCATAGTTGCTGCCGGCACGCCTCACGAGGTAGCGTCCGCAAAGGGAAGTATCACAGCCGACTATCTTGCCGGTCGACGCTGTGTGGCTATTCCTACGAAACGCCGCAGACCTAAGCGCGGAGCGATTACGATTGCGGGGGCGACGGCCAACAATCTGCACAACGTGAGCGCAAAGATCGAGATAGGAACCTTCACCGTGGTTACGGGCGTTTCGGGCAGCGGCAAGAGCTCCCTCGTGACCGACACCTTGGCCCCTGCACTCGCGAATCGCATCAACCGTGCTCATCTGCGCACGGGCGAATACCGCAGGATTTCGGGCTATGAGAGCCTGGATAAGGTCATCAACATCGACCAAAGCCCCATCGGACGCACCCCTCGATCCAATCCGGCCACCTACATTGGTCTTTGGGATGATGTCAGGGCGCTGTTCTCCAGTACGCCCGAAGCGAAGGCACGCGGTTATGCTCCCGGGCGTTTCAGTTTTAACGTAAGTGGCGGGCGCTGCGAGGCTTGTAAGGGTGATGGGCAGATCAAGATAGAGATGCACTTTCTTCCCGACGTGTACGTGCCCTGCGAGGTATGCGGCGGCAGGCGCTACAACCGCGAAACGCTACAGGTTCTCTATCGCGGTAAAAACGTTTACGACGTGCTGGAGATGACTGTCGATGAGGCGCTTGGCTTTTTCAAAAGCATTCCCGGACTGGCGCGCAAGCTGCAGACCTTACACGATGTGGGCCTGGGATATATCCGCCTAGGGCAGCCCGCTACTACACTCTCGGGCGGTGAGGCACAGCGCGTGAAGCTCGCCAGCGAACTGCAGCGCCGCCAAACTGGAAACACCTTCTATATTCTGGATGAACCCACCACGGGCCTGCATATGGAGGACGTGCGCCAGCTGCTGGACGTTTTGCAACGCCTTGTGGACAAAGGAAACACGGTGCTTGTGATAGAACATAATCTTGATATCGTGAAATGTGCCGACCGCATCATCGATCTTGGCCCCGAGGGGGGACTCAAAGGTGGCACCGTTGTTGCGAGCGGCACCCCGGAGGAAGTCGCACAGGTGGAGGCAAGTCATACCGGGCGCTTTCTAAGGAAGGTTCTCGGCCTGTAGCGTCAACGCTTGACGCTCTTTGCGAATCTAATTTTGTTTCGGAGGTATTGTCATGAGGGCGCAGGAGGCAAACAAGGGGGGCAAAAAGCCTTTGTGCGGTGTGTCTTTAAGCGAAGGAGATGGGGACGAATCCGTTTCCACTGTCATCCCCGCCTGTTCCGCCGAAGCTCAAATCATGATCAATGCTCGCTGCGAGACGCCTTCGTGCGAGGGTCACTCCAGGCGGGAGAGGATAGCCTTAGGCGTCTTTGCCTGTCTCTTGCTTTTAGGCGCAGTTGTGCTCCTTTCCTATATCGGAGCGGGACATGGATTCAATGTGGCAGCTACGAGCATCGATGACATAGCGGGCGATATGTCGGGCTATGGTGTCATTTTGTTCGAGGGCACCGTGCTTCCTGCATCCTCTGAATCTTCCTCTGAATCTTCCTCTGAATCTTCCTCTGAATCTTCTGCTGAGGCATCCTCTTCTGCTTCGTATTCATCCTCACGCCTAGGCGTTTCCTCTTCCGATATCACCCTAGCGGAGGTTCGACAAGAATACCGCGATAAGGGAGCGTCGGTTCTCCCTATAGATTCCGGCAACCTCCAAGGCTATGCCTCCGGGCGCATTGTCACCCAAGACGGGCGGGTCTATGGCATTTTCAGTCTGACCGAAGATGATGTGGCCAATATGCCTTTTTACAACCTTACTACCACGCGCACCGTGACTACCGTCACCGAGACCGCTTCGGGTGATTCGGCAACGAGCACCACCACGAGCACGCGCGGAGCATTTACCAGCGTGTCCGAACTGTTCGAGTCCGTGGATGTGGATGACATCGATCCCGATGTGATAGAAAAGATCAACTCCATCGTCGAGCGCTTCGATGAGGCGGGGGTGGACACGGTGATCGCCCTTACTCCCTCCACAGTTCCCTTCTGCGCGGTGGACGGCATTGATATTGTGGTCACGTTCAAACAGGACAGTCGTTTCTCGGTGAGCGAGATGATAGACGGCACGCTTTACTTCGATGCTCCTGAGGTTGGACAGGTGGGCGTTATTATGGTGGCACCGGGCAACGTGGTGTCCACGAAGGTGGTGAGAGGGAGTTAGTGAGCGTTATGCCGGTAAGCGAGCAGCAACGCAAGACCTATCATCATTTGGAAAGGGGTTTGGTCTGTGCGCGTAATCCGCTATCTCAGCCATTCTAAGGCCGCCGTGGCCCTGGTCGTCGTTTTACTGGTCGTGCAGGCCTTCGCCGAGCTAGCCCTTCCCCAGTTTACCTCCGACCTTGTTGACGTGGGAATACAGCAGGGTGGCATCGAACACTCCTCGCCCGATCAGATGCGCTCATCCACATTTGAGGTCGTGTGCATGCTCGCTTCAGACGCGGAGGAAGAGTTAGTCAGAAATTCGTACGCTCAGACCGATGACGGATCTTATGTCATTACGGATATGGGTGAAGATGCACGCGATGATCTTGACGCTGCCATGGAGTGGCCTATGGCCATTATCTATTTTGCCGGCCAGAATACAGACTCTTCGGAAGCTCTTGAAAGCAGTGAGGGTATTGAATCCTCTGAAAACGGCGAAACCATCAAGTCCTTCGACCTTGATGCGCTTGTTAGTGCATATCAGGCGGGAAGCGTGTCCAAGGATGAGGTGCTTGCCTTGGTTGACGATGCGAAAGATCAGCTATCAGGAATAAGTGATTCGATTATCGATCAGCAGGCAATTCTGGGCGTGAGCGCTGAGTACGAGGCGCTGGGACTTGATACGAGTTCCATTCAAATGACATGCCTTGTACGCATAGGAGCACAAATGCTCGGCGTGACCGTGCTTATGGCCGGTGTCGCCATCGCAGTGGGCTATATCGCCTCACGAACGGCTGCCAAGATAGCGCGATCGTTGCGGGAGGAGCTTTTCGCCAAGGTGCTGTCGTTTTCCGACGCTGAGGTGCAGAGCTTTTCGGTTGCCTCGCTGATAACGCGTGGCACCAATGACATACAGCAGATCCAAATGGTTACGACCATGGTGTTACGTATGGTGCTCTACTCGCCCATACTCGCCACGGGTGGCATCATCATGGTATCAACCACCAATCCCGCCATGAACTGGGTGATTGTTCTGGCAGTCGCCGTCATATTTGCCCTTATCGGGGTGCTTATGGCGCTAGCCATGCCCAAATTCAAGATCATGCAGAAGCTCATCGATCGAGTGAATCTGGTGGCGCGGGAAAGGATTGTAGGTCTGCCGGTGATTCGGGCCTTTGGACGGCAGAACTTCGAGGCGGACAGGTTCGATGCCGCCTCGTTGGATCTGTATCGCACTCAGCTGTTCACGAACCGCGTGATGTCGTTCATGATGCCCTCAATGACCTTGGTGATGAATGGCGTTTCGGTGCTGATCGTGTGGCTGGGAAGCAGTTACATAGATGCGGGAGTCATCCAGACGGGAGACATGATAGCTTTCATCACCTATTCGATGGTGGTTATCATGTCGTTTTTGATGATTGGCATGATGGCTA
>CAZLKG010000017.1:4461-16212 GCA_964560045.1 uncultured Slackia sp. | reverse complement strand
CGCAGGCGCTCATCGATACTGGCCAGGGCAAGTTCAACGGGAATGCCCACGTTATCGCGGATTCGCTTAGGAGCTGCACCCGTGCCGCCACGAAAGCCATCCACCACAATCACGTCGGCTCCAGCCCGCGCCATGCCTGAGGCGATGGCCGCCACGTTGTGGACCGCTGCAATCTTTACGGCCACGGGCTTGGTGTAGCGCGTGGCCTCCTTGAGGGAAAAGACCAGCTGGCGCAAATCTTCGATGGAGTAGATATCGTGGTGGGGGGCGGGGCTGATCGCGTCGGTACCCTGGGGAATCATGCGGGTGCGCGACACCTCGGCATTGATTTTTTCGCCAGGCAGGTGACCGCCGATGCCAGGCTTGGCGCCCTGACCAATCTTGATTTCGATCATAGCTGCTGACTTAAGATAGTGCATATCCACCCCAAAGCGCCCGGAGGCCACCTGAACCACGGCTCGCTTGCTGTGGCGCTCCAAATCAGCGTGCAAGCCGCCCTCGCCGCAGTTAAAGTAGGTGCCCAGCTCCTCGGCCGCCATCGCCAGCGCCTTTTGCGCATTAAGCGAGATAGATCCAAAGCTCATGGCCGAAAACATAATGGGGACATCAAGTTTGATGCGCGGCGGCATGGGAGAGGAAATCGTATGTTCGCTCTCATTCACCTTGAGCGCAGCGGGACGACCCCCTAAAAACACGCGCGTTTCCATGGGCTCACGCAGAGGATCGATGGAGGGGTTGGTCACCTGGCTCGCGTTGAGCAGCAGATGATCCCAATAGATGGGATAGGGCTGGGGATTTCCCATGGAGGACAGAAGTACCGCGCCGGTCTGCGCCTGACGCGCGATGTCTTGCATGACGGGAAGCGTCCAGTTGTTGGATCCGTTGCCGACCTGGGGCCAGTTTGCTATTGAGAGCGCATTGGTGGGACACATCACAACACAGCGCTGGCAGTTGACGCATTTCATATGCTCAGCGGTCACGCACCCCAGGTCATCGTCCACACGATGTACTTCGTTGGCGCACGACCGCTCACATACGCCGCACTGGATACACAAGTCACCATCGCGTAAAACCTTGTAGCGCGGGTAGACGTAATCGAGCACGCTTAGCCCTCCCTTCTTTTGTTCTCGGCCGGCATGACGCCTGTGAACTGGGCAGAAGGCTTGAGATCCGGCACGTTTTGATGGGAGATACCAACCTTGCGACGAGCCACTTCATCGAGCTGCACCACGAAGGGAACGCCGCCGTCAATGGAGCGCACGTTTTCCACGCCGGGACATACAAGTTCAATGGAAGCCTGCTCACTGGCCAGATACACCATGGATCCTTTCTCCCCCGCCATGAGCGCGCGAAGTTTCAGACGATCGTTTAAGGCCAAAAGCCCCTCATCGGAGCCGAGGATCACAGAGAAGGGACCGTTCACCAGGCAGTCGGAGTAGGTGCAGCGCAACGCCGTCTCAAACTCGGCGCGGGCCGGATCCATGCGATCGATCGCATCCCACGAGGGCGCGGCCATGATATGGGCAGCCATTTCCTGGGAAAATCCATGGCGGCGCACCAGCAGATCGAAGAGGTAGGTAATAACCTCGGTATCGGTTTGCAGCGCACAGTCGTAGCCGAACTGTTCCACGTAGCGGCGGTTAGTGTCGTAGCTGGAAATCTCTCCGTTATGAACGATGGACCAGTTAAGCAGCGTGAAAGGGTGTGCACCGCCCCACCAGCCGGGTGTGTTGGTAGGGAATCGTCCATGGGCGGTCCACAGCCACGCCTTGTAGTCCGCAATGCGGTAATACTCGCCTATTTCTTCAGGATAGCCCACACCTTTGAATGCACCCATGTTTTTTCCCGAGGATGCCACAAACGCGCCCTCAATGCGCCCGTTGATATAAAAGACGCACTGCATGGTGTAGTCGGCCTCATCAAGCTCGCCGAATTCCAGATCGTGGCGCGAGGGCTGTGGTGTCAAAAAATAGCGCCATGAGTCAGGCGGGTTCTTAATGCCTTTGACGGGCGTGGTGGGAATACGCTCCTGTTTTTCGCACAGAAAGTGCTCGTTTAAGTAAGCCTCGGTGGCCATGCGCGCCTCATGGCTTTCGTAGAGCACGTGAAATGCATACAGCTCAGCATACTCGGGATAGATTCCGTAGGCGGAAAATCCTCCGCCCAGACCGTTCGATCGGTCGTGCATGAGCGCGATAGCCTTGCAAATATCTCGACCGTCATGGCGCGCTCCTGTGCGATCCATGATGCCCGCAATTGCACATCCCGAAGGGATCCTCACGTCCCCCTCGCGCATTGCTCTTCGCCCGGGTCGCATCAACCCTTGTTCCACGTGCGCCCCCTTTACCTGTTTTCTCTCACTGCCCCGCGCAGCTTCAATGCGTGTTCCCGCATGAATTCGTATTCCCACACGAATGGGCCTTCTCGCGTGAGAGACACGCCGAGGCGCGGCGCATAAGGCAAACCAAAGCCACCCAAAAGCAGTAGGTGTCCTTCGGTAAAACTGCATACCTTTCGACAAAACCGCGCTCGCCCCGCCCTGCAGCCTACGCTCTGCAGAGGGGACGAGCGCGTCTTCCATCATATGGACGCCGGATTAGGGGCGTGTGTCCGCTCGGTTTCAAGGAGGTAAAAGTAGCGTTTCAAACGTGTTACGATGCCTCCCTTACAAGAAACGCATCTTTGGAGTTAGTCGTCTACCCCCATACGCATCTCAAGTACGTCCATGGCGCGATCAAGGGTGTCGTCGATGACATCCTCCTGCTGCCCAAGACTCCAAAGCTCATCGCGGGTAATAGTGCCTTGGCGATAGGCGACTTCAATGGCATCCTCAATAAGATCAAGCTCGTATTCAAGCTCCTCAAGCGGGGCCTTGGCTTCAAAATACGCCTGGGGACGATCAGCAGCATTGGAGGGAACCTCCACGGCTGCTGCAGTGGTCACAGCCTCATCCACACGATCTAAGAGATCGTCGAGCTGGGCTGCGAGGTCTGAGGCGGATGAGGCCCCACTGGAAGTATCCGAAGTACCGTTTTTGGCAGCATCCTTAGAATCCGATGAATCGCTTTGGGAGTCATCTGTCGCAGTGTCGCTTGCAGCCGAATCATCTTCGGTACTACTTTGCTGGTTGGCCTCAAGCGCGTCGATCTGAGCCTGCATCTCATCGAGCCTCGCCAAAATTTCATCGGTGCCGCTCTGGGGTGCGACACATCCCGCGAGCACGCCGCCACCAACCGCGAGCGCGAGCGCGGATGCGACGACGAAGACGGGGGTTGGGCGGCGTTTCTTCATCATGAACTCCTTCTTCTCTTTTTCGCCCGAACAAGCTGTTACCCGGGCCGGATGAGGAACGCATCCCGATACATCGTAGTTTCGGGATGCGCGACTATTGTAGAGAAGGGCTCACATGGGTTGGTATCGAAGCGATAACGACTGAATTACGGACTCGCAACGATTCGTTATGTAGCAGACGACACGTTAGGGGCACTGTCGGGCGCAAGCAAGACGTGCGCCATCGCCCGGTACGCGTTGATTGACCCCGGCAGTGTCAACTGTAAGGCGGTATATGTAAGGTGCGGGTCGCATGCGTAGCCGAGAGCCGTACCCGCCGATATGTGTAGATGGCGCATATAGGGTGTGAGCCACGCGCTATCTGCGTACCTCGGCACCGGTTGCGGCGCAAACCTTCTTTACCAGCCTGGCATGGGCCTTTTCCACCTCAGTGCCCGTAAGCGTGCGATCGGCAGCGCGATAGGTGAGCGCATAGGCCACAGACTTCTTGTTCTCTCCCACACGTTTCGCATCACGATACACGTCGAACAGGCGCGAATCCTCCAGCAGTTTGCCTCCCGCCGAGGCAATACATTGACTCAGGCGCTCGTTGGTCACGGATTCATCCACCAAAAACGCCACGTCTACCGACACAGCAGGGAACTGCGGCACATCCACGTAAGGGCGAGCCGCCTGACTCGCCTTGATAAGCGAGGCTAAGCTGAGCTCGAATGCCACGACCGACCCTTGTACATCGAAGGCCGCTAAAACCTCGGGATGGATCTCGCCGAGCCAACCAAGCTCAATACCACCGGAAAGGAGGCAGGCGGCGCGACCGGGTTGTAGATGCAAAGCCGCATCTGCAGAAAACGGCTTGACGTTGAACTTGGGGATGGCAAGTTCGCGCACGAGGTTTTCCACCACCCCTTTTCCGTCGAAGAAATCAAACGGCACAGAGGGCGCGTTCCAAGCAGTATCGTGCATGGAGCCAACCAGCACGCCCGCTACTTTCTGCCTTTCTTTAGGTAGCATCCGTCCCGCAGCGGCGTGAAAGGTCTTGCCGATCTCGTAGAGCTGTATGTTTCTCACACCATGCGCCTGATTGTGCGCCACGCTACGCAGAAGGCCGGGAATGATGCTGCGACGCAGAATGGACTGCTCGGCGTTCATCGGATTGATAAGCTCTACAGGCTCGCCTAAGCCCTCCGTGGGGATGCGCAAGCATTCCAGATCATCGGGCAGGGCAAAAGAGTAGGTCATGGTTTCGTTCAGACCACTCGCCCGCAGGGTGTCGTTGACGATATCGAGCTTGATTTCATCCTCGCTGCGCGTACCCACGCGGCCAGGACCACCGGGCAGGGTTGGCTCTATGCGATCCATACCCCACAGACGCACGACCTCTTCGTACAGATCGATTTCACGCTCAAGGTCAGGGCGAAACGTGGGTGCACTCACATCAAGCGTGTCAGCATCGCCCTTAGCTGCAAGCGTACAGCCCAAACGGCACAAGACGTCTTCGATGAAATCAACGGGGATATTCGCACCCATCATCGCGTTGAATCGGGAGATGCGGAATTTGAGCCTGCGAGGCTCGGTCTTGATCCTCCATACATCCACAACGCCTGTATCGTTGCTTGTGGCACGACACACCACACCGCCCGACACCTCGGCAATCAAGGCTGCGGCAGCGGCGGCACGAATCTCGATGCCGTTGTCGTCTACACCACGCTCATAGCGCATGGAACTCTCAGAGATAAGCCCCAGGTTGCGGCTGGTGCGGCTGGTGCGACCTGCCTCGAACGTGGCAACTTCGAGCAGGATGTCTGTGCTCTGATCGGTCACCTCGCTGTCAAGTCCACCCATAACACCGGCAAGTGCAACGGCACCTTGCTCGGGCGTGGAGATAACAGTCATGTCCTCAATGAGCTCGCGCCTTTCCCCATCAAGCGTGGTCAGTACCTCTTTGTCTTTGGCCGCGCGCACCACGATATGGGCCACCCCGTCAACACCTTTGAGCTTGTTCAGGTCGAATGCATGCAGGGGTTGCCCCAGCAAGAACAGGATGTAATTGGTCGCATCCACGATGTTGTTGATGGAGCGCTGCCCTACCGCCGCAAGGCGCTCGACCAGCCAGTCAGGACTCGGGCCAACCTTACAGCCACGAATCACCTGGACAGCGTAGCGGGGACAGCGCACATCATCCTCAATGTCCACTTTCACTAAATCCTCTACGGCAGGGCCTGCTGTGCTAACCTTGAGCTTGGCTGCCATATCGAAGACAGGATCGCTCCAGTCCCTCTGATACATCGCGCCAACCTCACGTGCGAGGCCGGTAATCGAGAGGGCGTCGGGGCGATTGGGCGTGATTTCTAAATCGAGCACCGTGTCGGATTTATCCAGATAATCGGCAATGGGCATGCCTGTTGCGGCATCGTTGGGCAAAACCCAGATGCCCTCGTGATCGGATCCTATGCCAAGCTCTCGCACGGAACAGCACATGCCGCAGGAGGCTACACCCCGCAACTTGGATTTCTTGATCTTGGTGCCATCGGGAAGCGTAGCGCCGACCGTTGCAACCGCAACCTTGATATCAGCGGCGATGTTTGAAGCACCACATACGATCTGCAGTGGTTCGCCTTGACCCACATCCACCGTCGCCACATGCATGTGGTCGCTGTTAGGATGATCAATGCAGGCAAGCACATGACCCACCACCACGCCGTCGTACGTGGGGCCGATCTTTTCTCTTCCTTCCACACCCGTGCCGCACAAATCCAGCCGATCGCAGAACTCCTTGATATCACTCGGCACGTCCACATATTCGGAGAGCCATTTGAGAGAAACTTTCATTTCCAATCCCTTCTTGCATACCGCCTTTTTGGATCCGGGTCGCTTTTAGATCTTGAGGAACTTTCGGATCTTGAGGATCTTTTGGATCTCTAGCCGCTCTTAGACCCCGAGCATCTTTCGGATCCCGAGCCTCCTTTGGGGTACGCCCTGTCACCCACACATCACACGAAATCCTAGAACTGCCGCAAAAAGCGCATGTCACCTTCCACCAACATACGCAAATCCGGCACGTTGTACTTCAGACAGGCGATGCGCTCCACGCCCATACCAAACGCGAATCCGGAATACCTCTCGGGATCGATACCGGCATAGGCATAAACGTTGGGATCCACCATGCCGCAGCCCAGAATTTCCAGCCATCCGGTATGCTTGCAAAAGCGGCAGCCCTCGCCATGACAGATTCCGCAGCTCACATCAACCTCGGCAGAAGGCTCCGTGAAGGGGAAGTAATGCGCACGGAATCGCGTCTTGCGGTCATCCCCAAAGATCTGCTTGCATGCATATTCAAGCGTACCCTTGAGGTCGCCAAAAGTGATTCCCTCATCTACTACCAACCCCTCTATCTGGTGAAACTGGGGCAGATGCGAGGGGTCGGCCACATCGCGACGGTACACCTTGCCGGGACTGATGATATAGATAGGGGGCTTTTTGGACTCCATAACGCGCGCCTGCACGGGTGAGGTTTGGGTGCGCAGCAGCACATCCGACTCGCCTCGCACATGCACACGGGCGTTGTCGGAGCGGTCAATCACGTAAAAGGTGTCACCCAGGCTGCGACTGGGATGATCGGCAGGAGCATTGAGGGCTGTGAAGTTGTAATACTCGGTTTCAACCTCAGGGCCCTGCGCGACGGAATAGCCCAGGCCCAGAAATATCTCGGAGACCTCATCGGCTATGCGGTTTATCAGGTGGCGCGTTCCTATCTGCTGTGCGCGACCAGGAAGCGTCACGTCCACCGCCTCAGCACTCATCCGCGCTGCAAGCTCCGCGCGCTCAAGCGTTGCCTTGCGCGCTTCAAGTGCCGCTTCCACTGCAGCGCGAACCTCGTTGGTAATCTTACCCACGCTCGCGCGCTCCTGTGCAGGAATCTGTCCCATGGAACGCAGATATCCCGTGAGCGATCCTTTTTTTCCTAACACACCCACGCGCACCGCTTCAAGTTCCTGCGTATCCGCAGCACTCTCGATGCTCGCAAGTGTGGCCGACCTCAATTCAAGCAGCTCATCGACCAGTGCCATGTCACCTCTCACCTTCATCCTCATCATCTTGGCTCAACAAAAAACCCTCTTTCGCCCTTGCATACCACTTTCACGGCTGCAAATCCAAGGACGAAAGAGGGCTCTCGCGGTACCACCTTGGTTGACGGATGAATGGTGCAACAATACAGGCACCCAATCTCAATCCGTCCGCTCGTTTCGCTCTATGACGGGAGCACCCGGCCAGGCCTACTTGACATCCGCTCACAACGACAGTGTATCGGGCTTTTTCACCGAACCTCAATGCCGCTTGTGATCCGCACCTGCGATCTGAGGTGACTTGAGATTTGATCTCGTTTGCGGCTCCGGACATCTCGGAACTTGATTCCGCCACACCTCAAAACGCCCTGCACAATGCGCATTGCACGATACGCAATCCACAAGACCCGGCAAGCACCACCCAACCAAAAGCCCAACACTCATCGACGTTCGCCCCGCGTTCAGCCTCGCTGCTCGGAAGGGAAAGCGATACGCGCGCTTCGCCGGACCTTTCCAGCCAAGGGGCCCTTCTCTGGTGGCAAAGAGGTGCGCGCTCGCGTCTTCGTCAACGCATGTGATGGGCGATTATACCGCAAACGAATTCGGCAAGAGACGCGATTCGCGTGCCACAGCCCCCCCCTAGAGGCGCTAGAGGCTTATAGGCGCTTCCCCTAGAGGCGCTTATGGTAGCGTTTAGAAATTCAATTGAGGTGGATTTGTGGTTGGTCAAAAGATAGAGGGCGTTTCAGGGATTCCGATCCGTCCAAATGACCGTCCAGTCTGAAATACGCCAGGCATAGGATCAGACGACCGTCTAGGCAAATCTATGCTTGGTGAAGTCATGTTACTATTGATGTCCGGAAGTGCTGGCGGGAAGCGGTTTTTCACCCGCATGATTCGCTACCCTTGGATAGGGGAGATTATGCGAGCTTCATTTGCGAGGGTCGTCTCGGAAAAATTTTCGTTTTTAGGCTTTAGCCTGTATTGGTCATGGCTTTTGCTTGCCTTTTACAGTGATGTCTTGGCACCTCAGAGTCTCAAATCCTCGGGCGATGCGGTTGAGTTCGTCTGGTTGTGGACAGCATGCTTCCATTTTCTGGGACTCATTGGTATGGCTCTGTCGTCTGCATGGCTTGAAAAGCGGATGGGCAGTTTAGTCCTGCGGCATGGAGGATGCGCTGGGACAGCGTTTGGAACAGCGTTAATCATGCTTCTGCCCACATTTTGCGACACATCGACGGAGCTTTATTCGATCGGGCTTTTGATATGCATTGCCGTCCTTGGCTTCTCAAGTGCCTGGCTTCTTATTCAGTGGTGTAGCGTATATGTGACCAAGTTGAGCCGAAGCCGCTCCGCACTCTTGATCCTTTCATACACCGCATCCCTTGTCGTCTACCTGGTAATTATGATGTTTCCTGCGGAGCTGCGCAGCGTAATTATGATTCTGTCACTTTTCCTTTGTGCGGTTGGCTTGGAGCGCTGCAGGGTAGCAGAGCCAGAAACCCAAGCGGCGAAAAAAACGAAGCAAAAGCCTTTGACTATGAAGCGTTCAGGTGAACTTGTAGGTGTTTTTGCGATGTTTGTCGCTGCGCTGTGTGGCGAAGTATTGCGGTCGTTTTCCGTCCAGCTAGCAAATGAAACAGTGAACTTCATGGGTGCTCTTTACGCACTGGGAAGCCTGGTGGGCTCTATCGTATTTTTCTTGTCGTTCGGCGTTGCCTCACCATCGCCTGCAAGGGTTACGATGCCTCTTATTCGCAACTGTTTTTTGTCAATGGCGAGCGCGGTCTTAATTATTCCGCTTATTAGCGAGTGGTCTGTCTCGATAGCCTACGCGCTTTTCGGGGCGGGTTTTTGGGCTTTTCGAGCCATTACGTGGGCTATGTGCTTCAACTATATTCAACGCACAGGGTTATCCACTGTCCGCATCGTGGCGATTATGGATGCTGCGTTTACGCTTGCGCCCATAGTGAGCGGCAGACTTGTACCACTTCTGTCCGGTCATCTTTCAAGCACGTCGGGAGTGTCCTTGACTGCCTCCATAATGATTTACATCTTGTTGGCAACCATCATCTTTCTATCTGACGGACGGCGGGCCTCTATGTTCGAGGATCTGGAATTGATTGCAGATCTTGACTCCGAATTGCTGAGTGATTCGCCAAAAGGCAGCGGGGGTGACGTGCTGGCATTTCGTTTGAACGCTGCTACGTCAGGGCCTGATCCAATCGAAATCCTGGCGCAACGTTATGGGCTTTCGGCGAGAGAAACAGAGGTGTTTGCGCTTTTAGCGCGAGGTCGCAGCCTCCCATATATCCAAAATGAGCTTGTCATTTCCGAAGGTACGGCACAGACGCATGCGCGGCATATATATGCGAAAATGGGCGTCCATTCCCGTCAGGAGTTGCACGATTTGGTTGATTGTCAGCTCGGACGGGAAAATTGAACGGAAAAACCTTTCGGCTCCATGGTCTCATCAGGCGAATTGCCAAAAATCATGGATTTCATATGACAGAATTCACATGCTTTCTCAAAGGATATTTTGACAGAACCCTTTACGCTTTTTCCATCCTCGCGCTGCAAAAAAAATGCGAGGCAGGAAACATCGAAGATCGATCGAGGAGGGGTTCTTATGAAGAAGAGTGTATCGCGTCGTTCGTTTCTGACAACAACCGCGGCGGTGGGAACAGCTGCTGCTCTGACGGGACTTGCCGGGTGCAGTGCCCAAGAGGCAACAAGCGGCGATTCGTCGTCTACCACGTCGGATGCAGCGAATTCGGGAATTGATACGTCGAGCGAAATCGTGAGCGGCGAAAGCGTGTTTGAAAGCGATCCGATAGCTGATTCCGACGTCGCCGAAACAATTGATGCCGACGTGCTGGTTATCGGAGGAGGTGTATCCGGCTCGTTCGCAGCGGCAACGGCTGCCGAGCTTGGCATGCAAGTTGTTGTTTTACAAAAAGAGGCAACCGCGATATCGAACGGATCCGGCGCCGCCGCATGGCATTCCCAGGCTGCACTTGAAGCAATGGAGAGTGCTGCGGCGGAATTGGGGGTAGAACCGGACAGCCTCGATTTTGATCCCTGGCAGGCTATCATGGACTGGCAGCGTAACGGTGGAGAAAACCGCGGCGATCTTAAGTTGGCCAAGGCATGGATCTGCAATTCAGGCCCCACGATGGACTGGGCCATTCCTTTGACCAACGACGTAGAGGGAGTAGGTCCGGTGTATGCTCCCACAACCTTTGGTTGGGAATACGAAGATGAGTGGACAAGATGCTACCCCACCGTCCATGCATGGGCGGGTGAGATGCAGCCCCTTGCACAATGGATGCTGGATTACGCAGCTGAAAACGGTGCCGATGTGCGCTACTCCACTCCCGCCGTCCAGCTTGCAACCGACGGAACAAGCGTCGTTGGCGCTTACGGTAAAACCGAGGATGGGACATACATTTTGGTCAATGCGCAAGCAACCATTCTCGCAGCCGGCGACTACGGCAACAACCCTCAGCTGCGAGCTCAATACGTGCCCTTTATTGCCGGACTTCCCTCGGCATATTGCGTGCAGAGCAATACTGGCGATGGACATCTTATGGCTATGGCAGTGGGCGGCAAAATGCAGTTGTCGCCGCATACGGGCAACATTCACTACGATCCTCCCGTGGGCGTCCCTGATGTGTGTGGATCGGGCTTCCCATGGCTGCGCGTCAATGTGAATGGCGAGCGCTTCTCCAACGAGGATGTAACTTACGGTCAGATCTATGCCGCCGACATGAATCAACCCGGCCTGTGTCATTTCCAGGTATTCGACGACAATTTCCGCACAGACTGGGAGAACATGGGAAACGGCATGATGCGAACCGAGCCAACCATGGATATAGAAGCTCTCACAGATGAGGCGGCTGACAATGGAGAAATTGCTCGTGTTGACACCATAGAGGAGCTTGCCGAATGGATTGGTTGTGATGTCACCACGCTTCAAAGCACAATAGACCGTTACAACGAGCTGTGTGATGGCGGTATCGATCTCGACTACGGAAAGCAAGCACGACGCATGAAGCCCGTCAGACAGGCACCTTTCTATGCCGTCAAACGCCAGGCGGGTCTGCTATGTTCCCTCAACGGAATTATCACCAACGAGAAATGCCAGGCTCTTAACGCCGATGGTGACGTCATAGAGGGCTTGTATTGCGTGGGCAATTGCCAGGGCAACTTTTTCGGCGGCCTTGAGCATCCAATGGTCATCCCCGGTATGAGTCTCGGGCGCGCGATGACCACCGGAAGAATTGCCGGTCTGTATGCCTCGGGTCAAGACGATCAGGTTGTGACGGAGCTTGAACTGTAGGACCGCCACGTCAATCTAGCGCAGCTTTTTCTTTTTGCGAGCCGCCTGTAGTAC
>CAZLKG010000017.1:0-4451 GCA_964560045.1 uncultured Slackia sp. | reverse complement strand
CTTTCACTCTTCTGAGATCCACTTATCTACCGATCGAGGCAATGAGCATTGGGGTTCGAACTCAAAAACATCACTACCGGTAAAACAACAAAGGTTTTGACCAAAGCCGATCAAGGCGTACCTCCGCAGGCAAAATAATCGCTTCATTTCTTGTGTATCAGCAGCTCAGAGGCTAATTTCTCCAAAATTTACTGCGGAAAATGAAAACGTTAGGTTAAAAGATCATATGCCCGCAGGCCGCACGGTCGCAGCAGCTACTTTGGACAGAGGACGATCCAGCGGGAAAACGTTGTTTCTTCCAAGAAAAATGACTCTTCTTGACTTGGAGCGAACTCAAGTGGGTAAAGTGGCGGATTGTCGTACACAGTTGTCAAGGGGGAACTATGACAAAAGAAGAGCTCCTAAACACGCCGAAACTTGGCTTCGGATGTATGCGTCTGCCGCTTTTGGATACGAATGACCAGACCAGCATCGACATTGAGCAGTTTAAGAAGATGGTGGATGAGTTCATCGGGGGTGGAGGAACGTACTTTGATACCGCCTTCGTGTACCACGACGGCACCTCCGAAGCCGCCATAAAGCAAGCCCTGGTGGATCGCTATCCGCGCGAAGCCTATACCATCGCCACCAAATGCCTAGCCTGGGCAGCGCGTGATGCTAAGACCGCCAAGAGCAATCTTGGTATTTCGCTTGAACGCTTGGGCGTGGATTACGTGGACTTCTACCTGCTTCACAATGTGGGCGGCTCGCGTACGGCCAAGTTCGACAAATACGGCATGTGGGATTTCGTCGCCGAGGCCAAGGAGAAGGGACTTGTCAAACACATGGGATTCTCGATGCACGACGGTCCTGAAACCCTTGATGCGCTACTGACCGCCCACCCCTACATCGACTTCATCCAGCTTCAGGTAAACTACCTGGACTGGGATGATCCCGTGGTCCAGTCGCGCAAGTGCATGGAGGTAGCACAAAAACACGACGTGCCCGTGGTTATCATGGAGCCCGTGCGCGGAGGACGTCTTGCCGAGCTGCCCGAACGCGTAGCGCGCATATTCAAAGACACCGACCCCGAAAAAAGCCTGGCATCGTGGGCATATCGCTATTGTTACGATCTGCCCGGCGTTCTCACGGTGCTCTCCGGTATGTCAACCCTTGAACAGACGAAGGAAAACGTCGCTGAGTGGAGAGCGCGCACGCCGTTTACCACCGAAGAGCGCGCGGCGCTTGACCGAGCGGTTGCAGAGCTTCGCTCAGTGGCGAGCATCCCATGCACCAACTGCCGCTATTGCGTAAAGGACTGCCCGCAAGGCGTTGCCATTCCCAATATCTTGGGGCTTTTGAACCTTGAAGCCATGATAGAAAACCGCGCGTTTGCGAAGGGCACCTATTCATGGCAGGCCAAGGCTCCTGCAAGCAAGTGTATTGAGTGCGGGGCCTGTGAGGATATGTGTCCGCAAAGCATCGACATCATCAACCAATTGAAAATCGCGGTCGATCACTTCGAATAACGGTACGCAAAAGGCATATCCATACCTACGCCTATAGCAAGCACATGAGAAGCAATGAGGCAACCGCTATGAACGGGGCGAAGGCGAAAGTGTGCATACAAGGCCCGAGACTTGGGTGTCCGGTGATGCGGCGGTAACGACCCGTGCGGCAGAGCGGAGCGAACAGGCGTCCGTCACGCATGCGCACTATTAAGCGAACGACGGCAGAAACCATCTGCCACAGAAGCGCGAAAACACATGCCGCCGCGAGCACGGCGATGCCGCCAGGCGGGCCGTAAAAGAGTCCGATGACGAAGAGTAGTTTGACGTCTCCCCCGCCAAGCGCCCGATTACCCGACCTGCACTCAAGCGGCAACGCGCACGCGAACGCGAATCCTGCGGTAAGCACGCCGCCTGCAACGCCTTCCGCAATCCAAACAGAAGCAGCAAGGCCGCGATCGGCAAAAACGAAAAGGCATTGCCCGCATATCACCCCGACAACAGCCGTACATATCCATGCAAGGGTCGGAGCGAGCAGGGAGATAAGGGGGATCAGACGCGTTCGCGCATCGACGATCGCGGCATAGATGAGCGATACAAACAAGACGACGTGAGCGAATACCGAAACAAAACCCGGCAGAGGTGTTGGCGTAAACATTACGGCAAGGTATGTCAGGGGCGTTTCCATAGTTTCCATAGGCCAAACCTAGCCCGCAAACCTTGCCAAAGGCTTTCTAAAACCCTGCCGGCACCTTGTCCAAAACCTCGCCGAATAAGCATCTCCCCGCGCGTGAAATCTTATCTCGTAAAACGCCCGAGGCGCTCTGGTGATCACCAATATCTCCTCGCGCGCAAGATCTTATCGGGGGCCGTTTATGGCGGTATTGAGCGGGCCTGCCAATGAGAGCCTTCATTCGTCATTCCTTGGTGCCGTACCGTCTGCACGCCGATACGCAGAGATTTCGCCCTAGCCAAGCGCGCGCCGGATATCCCCATTCGTGATCTCGCCTTCGCGCACAAGGCGCAAAGTGCCGCCCGTGCAATCCACAATGGTCGAGGCGGTGCCGCTTCGAGGCACGTCGTCGCCGCAATAGGCGACAACCTGCGCGAGAAACCCCTGGTCGATATCGCAAAACGACCGAGGGGGAACACGTCCTTGGAAATTCGCGCTCGACGTGGCGATAGGACAACCTGCACGAGCGATAAGGTCGAGCGCCGTTTTATCGTCCGGCATGCGCAGTGCCACCGTGCGACCCTCCGTCCCGAAAGGCCGAGGTACGCCGCCATTCGCATCCACGATCATCGTAAGCGGCCCCGGCCAGAACTCCCGTGCCAAAACCCGTGCGTAATCGGGAACATCCCTTCCGAACACATCGAGCGCCGTGACCCCATCCACCAGCCAGGGAATTGCCTTGTCGATGTCGCGACGTTTTACCGTATAGATCTCACGCGGCGATTCCGCACGCCCCACCGCAACGCCAATGCCGTATACCGTATCGGTGGGAAACACGGCGGCACGCCCTGAACGCAGGGCATGCGACACTCTATCGAAGGAGCCAAAACGAGCCATCTCTCCCCCCTCATCGAGGCGTCAAACAAAACCAAGCCTCTTGAGCCTGAGGCACTGCGGGAGGATCGTCAGAACCTACTGCTCAAAGACCGTCTGGCCCATGCATGATACGTCATAACCCACGACCTGCCCTACGTCTTCCTTGAAAGCACGCGTACGGAGAAGCCGGCATGCGGCCTCGGCTACCTCAATACACTGCCGAGTTTCGAGCGAGAGGGCCACATCCAGCCATTCGTTTTGAAGCGGCAGAAAATCAACGCCTTCCACCTGGTGATACGTGCGCTCGGAGCCCACGCACACGTCCGCCGCCCCACGTGCCACAAGGGCGGCAGCTCTGAGTGCGGCGGGGTGCTCGCGTCCATAACCGACAAGTGCCTCTCTGTTTATGCCATGCCTCTCAAGCATCTCATCTAAGAGCACGCGCGACCCACAGCCGCGCTCGCGATTGGCTATGCGAATGCCGCCGCGCCCCAAATCAGCCCATGAGCGCAGGTTTTTGGGATTGCCCCTTGTCACGATAAGGCCTTGACGACGCCCTACGATTCGCACAAGACGAACGCGCATACCGGGAAGCAGCTGTTTGACAAAGGGCAGGTTGTACTCCCCCGAAGAATCGCGCAGATGCACAAGGGCAGCATGAGCTCGGCCAGCAAAGAGATCGACCAGCGCCGCATAGCTCCCTTCGTAGATACGCTCAAAGGGCAGACGAAGTGTGGCTCCCAGGTAGTTGGCCATCATGTCACCAACGATGTCATTTCCGGCTATGACGAAGGGGCTGTGCTTCGAGTGTTCAGCAAGGGTCGAAGGCTCAGGATGTACATCCTGCTGTGCGGATGATCGAGCGATATAGTTTTCCACATCGGCCATAGAAAAGCGCATCTTGCGCCCTACGAAATACGAGGCAAGTTCGTCGCGTTTCACCAGGTTGTAAACGGTGTTTTTGCTCACTCGGAGGATTTTCGCAACCTCTTCGGCAGTCAACGCGTCCATGTCCGCCATGTGCTTCTCCCGACCTTGATCGACATTATCTTTGGATAAAGATAATTATAGGTGCTTTATAGGCGCGCTTCCTTCATAAACTCCCAACAAAACAATGAGACTTTGTGCGAAACGCAACGAAGCGTGACGAGCAGAGCTCGATTTCCTTCGACCTCTTTACCTGAACTTTTGGGTCAAAGATACTTTCCTTGTCAGGCAAGATACCCGGCGCTCACAGCGAGCAACAGCAAAGCCGAAAAGCGTCGGACAGAAACAGTAAAGAAAGAGGTTCATCATGAAAATTTCTGCACGCAACCAACTCAAAGGCACCATTTCCGCCGTCGCCGAAGGAGCCGTGAACGGCATTGTGACCATCGACTTGGGCGACTCCTGCATCAAGGCCAGCATCACCATGG
>CAZLKG010000016.1:13920-16233 GCA_964560045.1 uncultured Slackia sp. | reverse complement strand
GCTTGGCGCGCGTGGTGAAGGCCAATGCCCAGGTGGGCTTCGACGATGTGGCGCTGTGGTACGAGCGCGACATCAGCCATTCCGCTGCCGAGCGCGTAACACTTGCCGATAGCTTCACCGCGCTTGACTACATGTTCGGAAAGATGCAGTGGATGCTGGATGGTTTGCGGATCTATCCCGACAAGATGGAGCACAATCTCAATCGCACGCGCGGTTTGATTTTCAGCTCCAAGGTGCTGTTGGCGCTTGTTGACGCAGGTGCTACGCGAGAAGATGCCTACGCTATCGTCCAGCGAAACGCCATGGCCACATGGAACGATATCCAAAACGCCGTGGATGGTCCCACCTATCGTGAGCGTCTTGAGGCCGACCCCGAGGTAAATCTGACACCCGAAACACTGGCTCAGATTTTTGATCCGTGGGCGTTTCTGCGGCACAAAGGCGAGGTGTTTAAGAAGCTGGACGAATTGGACTTCTAAAGGTCGCACTATGGCCTGGTTGATGCGGGACGACCGGCAGAAATGGCAAACCTTAGTCCTGAGAGTATTTCCACACGCGTACGAGGGTATAGGAGGAATCGCTGTCTGATGAAGCAATGCCGGTATAGGTGACAATCGTGTCGGTGGTTCCCGTCGTTGCCAAATAATCACCGTAATCCTCGCAGCCGCTGGGATATTCCAGCGCAAACATGGTGCGCGCGACAGGGTCTATGCCAATGATCGCCATGGTGGATTTGACGATGAAATACGATCCGACCCAAGCCGGTGCGGTAAACGGCGTCCTCCCAAATCTGAACCACGAATCTCCCGAGCCGCCACCTCGATCGACGGGGACGTATGTACCCAGATTAGCTATGCCGCCACCGTAGGTGTAGATACCCTCGAAGCAGAACGTGAACCGCCCGTCCACGTAGCCGGCCTCCATTGGGGTCATAGACGCTGGCAGCGTGAGCGAGTCGAGCATCTGTCCATCTTCCGCATTGATCAATGTGAGCTGGTAATACACGCCGGAGGCGTTCACTCGCGGTGTGATCACGATACCGTCACCGGTGGAGTACGGCGACGTGCGCATACGGCCAGGGGAGCGCCATATCTCAGACACGTCTGACTGTCCGAATACGGCGGATTTCAGAAGAGAGTTTTCACTTGCGGCAGAGCCGGATGAGTTGGGGAGTACCTGCCAAAAAGCGCGTCCGCCTGCGGTGGCGATGGTGGGGATTTCGTACTCAGCCTGACCTTGTTCCACAAGTATCGGATCACCTATTGAGGAGTTGTCCAGTGCTGCCTGATAGACGCGCCATTCGTCGGTAAGGCAGTTAGCTTCCACCCACACAATTCCGCCATCTTCGCAGCGAACATCATAGATGTCGTATCCGTTTTCCTCGGAGAGGGGTTCGCTTAGAACCACGTCATAAGAGCCGTCATCAAGCGACATGACCCCCGCCTGTGTGAGGGGAGTGGATGACTCGGTAGGCAAAAGGCATGCCGCGCAGCTTGATCCGGGGGTGGCCCAAACGAGCGTGCCGTAGGGGAGCCTGTATTCCCCCTCAAGACTCATGGGTCCATTGCTGTCAAGAACGCTATCCTCGTCAATGTCGTCCTGGGTGAATACCGCGTCTTCTGACACTTCGAGCGTAATCACCTCATCGCTTTCGGAACTGCTGGAGAGTGCTGCTACAGCCCCTGCTCCTACGGCTACGATACCTGCTGCAACTCCCCCGAAAAGCATTTGGCGTCGTGTGAGGGAAAATCGCTCCCCTTCGGGCATGGGGATATTCACCGAAGAGTCAAGAAGACTTTCGAGATCTTGAACGCTCGGACGTGACTTTCCCCGTTTTGGTGCGGATCCGCCCGAAAGTGAGGGAACAATGGTCGGGGATATTGTTGGGACAGTGCCCGATTTTTTCGATCTCCCCTTTGCGCGTGAGAAGGCATGGTTGGGGCGAGGAGATGTGAGGGTAGGGTAAGAGAAAGATCCCCGGGCATGGTGTGCCCCTGATGTGTTGCGGGTCGAAGTTCGACCGGAGAGCCCCCCGCCTTTCCGAGGGTTTCGTCCGATGTTTGATTTTGCGCGCGAAGAAGTGCCGCGCGGATATGCCGTGCGGTGCGATCTTGTGCGCGCTAAGTGCTGTGGTGTGGGCTTTTTTTGAGCCATGGCGGCTTATTATGTCGTTTTCTTCTCACAGCCTTCGAGGGTTTCCTCCGAATCGTTACAATAAACGCAGACTGCGTGGAAATACACAGGGGTGTAGACATGCGCAGGTTGCAACAAGCCCGAAACCGGGCTAAGGTCACAGGCCTCTGCCCGTCGTGC
>CAZLKG010000016.1:13602-13910 GCA_964560045.1 uncultured Slackia sp. | reverse complement strand
TTTCCCGTAGGGTACTGAGGAGTTATGTATGAGCAACGAAACCCGCCGTATCCTGCTCGTTGAGGACGAAAAGGCCATCCGTGACGCCGTAGCCGCCTATCTTGAGCGCGAGAACTACTGGGTGACTGCTGTGGGAGACGGCCAGGAGGCGCTCGAAGAATTCTCCAAGCATCATTTTGATCTTGTCATCCTTGACCTCATGCTTCCTCGTGTGCCGGGCGAGCGTGTGTGTCGCGCCATCCGCGACAATTCCGATGTGCCCATTATCATGCTTACTGCTAAGGGCGAGGTAGAGGATCGCATCATCG
>CAZLKG010000016.1:0-13592 GCA_964560045.1 uncultured Slackia sp. | reverse complement strand
GAGCTCGGTGCCGATGACTATTTGGTGAAGCCCTTTAGCCCTCGCGAGCTTGTTGCTCGTGTTCGCGCCCTCTTGCGCCGCGTCCATGCCGATTCTGAGCCTCAGCGTGAGGTGCTTGAGTTTGGAGAGCTGACCATTGATGTATCGGGTCACAAGGTTCTTGTTAACGGTGAAGAAGTCGATCTGACCGCCAGTGAATTCAAACTGCTTACCACGCTTTCTCGCTATCCCGGCCGTGTGTACTCGCGCATGGAGCTGGTAGAAAAGGTTTTGGGCTACGATTTCGAGGGCTATGAGCGCACCATCGACTCTCATGTGAAGAACCTGCGCGCCAAAATCGGCGATAATCCCCGCAATCCCAAGTGGCTCCATACTGTGCATGGCGTAGGTTATCGCTTCGAAGATCCCACCAAGCAGTAGTCTTTCCGGCGCGTCATGCACACGGCATCGGATCGCTCTAAAAAAGGTCTTTTCAGGCGCTTGCACGCTTGGGTCTTCGGACTCTCCTATACAACGCGCGTGACCGTAACCTTTGCGCTCATCGCCATGATGACCGTTGTTGTGGCCATGGGCGTGCTGTCATATGTATGGGAGCAGCACTTCCAGACCTACACGCGAGAGAATGTTCAGGATCTGGCCGACGCTACGGCTTCGAGCATTGCAGAGGACTACAAGAAGAAGAACGCCTCCATCATCAGTAGCATTGAAGAGTCGGGTGAAGGGGAGTATCCAGCTCTGGCCAGCGATGACGTGACTGCGGCTCAGGCGGTGCACACCCTGCAGTCAGGCATGGGAATCCGGGTGACTTCCACAGAAGACGGTCGGGTGCTTTACGACTCATCTGCGGTCGAATCGGAATCTGCCCCAGACAGAACCGGCCTGGGGTCTATTTCATTTGCTCCCGATTCGGAAGACAACATGGCATCTTCTGTCATTGAGGTGAACGGTGTGACCGTAGGTGTCGTGAGCATATGGGTATACGGATCCGAGATGCTTCTTTCCAAAGCCGACCAGAACTTTCGCGACCAAAGTTATCAGGCCATGCTCCTTGCTGCGGCTCTCTCGGTGGTTTTGGCATCATGTATAGGATTTCTGTTTGCGCGCGGATTGGTGAACCCAATCAACCGCATGACCAAGACCGCCGTTGCCATCAAAGAGGGAGATCTTTCGGCGCGCACCAATCTTGAGGGTGAAGACGAAATAGCCGAGCTAGGAAAGACCTTCGATGCCATGGCCGAAAGCGTGGAGAAGAATCAGCAGCTGGAACGCCGTTTGACCATGGATGTGGCTCACGAGCTACGCACACCCCTCATGGCCATCCAGTCAACGGTCGAGGCGATTGTGGACGGCGTGTTTGAGCCTGATGCTGAGCGTCTAAGCACAGTGAACGCCGAAGTGCAGCGTTTGGGACGTCTCGTTGACGCGTTGCTTAAGCTCTCGCGCTTGGAAAATCGTTCAACGCCCATGCATGAGGAGGTTATCAATGTGGGCGAACTCATCCGTCCGCTGGTGGTATCGCATGAGGCGTTTGTGCAAGATGCAGCACTTGTGCTTGAATACGATGCCGAAGATGAGGTGATGGTCTACGGTGATCGCGATATGCTTCGTCAAGCCACGGCCAATCTGATTTCCAATGCTGTTCGCTACACCCCCGCACCCGGCACGGTTTCGGTCAAGGTGCGCAAAGGCGATATCATGGCTTCAATTGAGGTACGCGACACCGGCATCGGGCTTTCACCCGAGGAATGCAAGATGGTGTTCAACCGCTTTTGGCGCGCAGAGGAAAGCCGAGAGCGTCAAAGCGGCGGCTTGGGCGTGGGTCTTGCCGTGGTCAAAGAGATCGTGGATCGCCACGGCGGTTGGGTTCAGGCAGAAGGCAAGAAGGGTGAAGGTTCTTGTTTTACCATACATGTTCCCTTATATGATTATGAGCGCATCAAGGCGTTGAAGGAGAGGGAAGAGCGAAAGGGTACCAAGGACTCGCGCAGCTCGCGAGCGCTGAAAGGCAAAAGCGGTAAGTTCAAAAAAATCGGTTAGTTTATGGCCGTCTTAGGAAGAAAGAGGACAGCGATCCACTGCGGTCGGGTTGTGCTCGTGTAGAGATCATGGAAGCAGGAGAGGAATCAATCGATGAATCCTATTGCGATCAAGCCTGATGCGCAGGGCAAGGTGCGCGATTTGTACGATCTGGGTGACAGGCTGCTCTTGGTGGCTACCGACCGCATCTCAGCTTTCGATTACGTTCTCGAAGACGAAATCCCCTGCAAGGGCAAGGTTCTCACGCAAATCAGCTGTTTTTGGTTCGAGTTTCTTGAAGGCGTGGTGCAAAACCATCTGATCAGCGCCGATGTATCCGATCTGCCCGAACAATTCAGGCCGTGGTCGGAATATCTGGACGGTCGTTTCATGCTGGTGAAAAAGGCCAACATGTATCCCGTTGAGTGCATCGTGCGCGGATACCTCTCGGGCAGCGGGTTCAAGGATTACAAAAATACCGGCATGGTGTGCGGCATCAAGTTGCCTGCAGGTCTTGAAAATTCCGCTAAGCTATCCGAAGTTCTGTTTACTCCTTCCACCAAAGCCGAAGTGGGCGATCATGATGAGAATATTAGCTACGAGCGCTGTTCTCAGATAGTCGGGGGAGAGATTGCAGCTGCGCTCCGCGAGCTGTCGCTTAAGGCGTATGAGACGGCGGCTTCCTATGCGCTTGGGCGAGGCATCATCATCGCCGACACGAAGCTCGAGTTCGGCTCCGTTAACGGCGAAATTGTCCTTGGTGATGAGGTGTTGACCCCCGACAGTTCCCGCTTCTGGGATGTTTCTTGCTACGAGGTGGGCAAAGAGCAGCCAAGTTTCGACAAGCAGTTCGTTCGCAACTGGCTTGATGCCAACTGGGATCGCAAGGGTATTCCGCCGCGCTTGCCACAGGAGGTTATCGCAAAGACCACGGAAAAATACATCCAGGTCTACGAAAAGATCACCGGGCGGAAGTTTTAGGGAGGAATGCTGCGCAAAAAGGCGCAAAAAGCGCGAAGCGTTTTGCCCGCTTTTTCTGTTCAGGGCAGCTTTTCTCTCTCTTCCCGGTTTCGCAACGATTTATCGTTATCATACAGCTGCGCCAGGATGCTTTGGTGCTGCACTCGAGGCGATGAGAAGGCGCGAGAAGAGGCGAACATCGGATTTCGTCTCATCTCATGCGTTCTCCTGGTGCTCGGAAGAGCGACGAAAGGACAGACATGACTCAGCGTAACCCAATGAACGATCGCTATCAGGGCGATGCGCCCAAGGGGCAAACCAAGCGTTCGGCCTCATCGTTGAAACCGAAAACCAAGGCGGCTTCCAGCGTATATGTTCGATCGAATGAGAAAACGCCACAGGAGAAAAGAGCCATTCGTCGCGAGCAGCGCCAAAAGCAGCGTGAGCTTGACAGCATGTACTACAACCCGCCTACGGAGGAGTACAGACGGCTCAGGCGTTTGTGGTGGGCGTTTTTGATCGTCGCCATCATACTCACCTGTGCGGCTCTCGTTGTACCCAATATGTTTCCCGACGACAGCTCCGTCACCTGGACTCTGATGGTTCCCGCCTATGCCTGCATCCTTGTTGCTCTATGGCTCGATTTCTCCAAGATTCGCAAAGTGCGTCGCGCTTATCAGCTGGAGATGATAAGAAAACACCCCAAGGAGGCCAAGAAGCATAGCGCCACGCACGCCTCCAACGTGCAGGCTGAGAAAAAGGAGGCCGAGCGCGAGGCCAAGAAACAAAACGGCATCGCTGCCAGGATCAAAGGCATCTTTAGCATGAAGGAAAAGAAGACCTCCGAAGCGGAGATTGGGACTGCATCCACCACATCGACTGCCTCAGAGGATCAGTCCGCAGCCGGCTCATCAGATGCAGATGATGCCCGCAAGCCCATCGCTCAACTTAAAGCCGAGCGTGAAGCTGCAAAAAAGGCTGCACAGCAATCCCGGCACACCGAGACCATCGAGGCTGCCAAAGAGTAGCCAAAATCCGTGCGCTTTGTGGCGCAGCGTGGAACAAAGGAGAGTTTCTGTGGAGAACACCGCCGAAAAGGGTGTACCTTCTGCGCGCGCGGCATATGTTGCCGAAGCCGGTCTTGTGGCGGCTGTGTATGCGGCCTGCACGCTTGTCACCCTGCTTTTGCTTCAGGGTTTTGCATGGGGTCCCATTCAATTTCGCCTCTCTGAGGCGCTTGTGGTACTCGCCCTGCTCACTCCGGCTGCCGTGCCGGGACTCACCATCGGTTGCGTGATTGCCAATCTGGCCGCCATGCTCATCAACGGCACGGGTGCGCTCGGCTTGCTTGATGTGGTTCTCGGCTCGTTCGCCACGCTGATCGGCGCCCTGTGGTGTTGCAGATTCGCGTCCAGGCCCAGGTTGGCGCTTTTAGGGCCGGTTCTCGCAAACGCCGTCATCGTGCCAGCGTATCTGCCTATCTTGCTGCAAGGCATGGGTTTTTACACCATTCCCTTTACCACCATCAGCCTTGATGGAGCCTACCTGCCCATGTATCTGTTTGGCTTGATTGCCACCGGTATTGGTGAGGCTTGTGTGGTTTATACTTTGGGTACGCCGCTTCTTGCAGCGCTGCGGCGCGTGAAGGTGTTTGCGCGGTAGTGCCGCCCTAGAACCACGGAGCGGCTCCATCGGTGTCTCTCATTGGTGCCGGGGTTGTTATCGTGGAGGAGGCCGTCGGAACTAAACCCCAAAGCCGCTCCAAGGGTAAAATAAGCGGGTCACATAAAAAATGGAGGGGCGCGCTTTTGATGCAGAGGGGCGCGACACCTGCGGGGGGACTATCGCATGTTGACGGACTCACTTGCTGTTTGCCCACAGCGCGTCTGCGCTCCTCATGCTCTGAAGGAAGTTCATGAACCCGGTCGTACTTATTCCAACGTATATTTCAGCAGGTAGTCGCTTGCAAGGCGGAACAGTCACCACCACCTATGATCACACCACACCCATTTCAGCTAAGGGTGAGCTGCCGCGCTGTTTGAACTCCCTGCGTTGCGTGCGCGGGTTGAGCACCATCGTGGTTCTGCTTGCGGCTGAGGCAGGCATAGAGAATCAAGCAGCGAGCAAGATTCGTTCCGTTGCGGCTCAGTTTCCCGATCTGAATATCGTGGTGGTGGGTGCGCCCGAGGCCGCCCTTGTGCGCCAGCGCATGGAACAGCTTGGTATATCGATTCGCAGCGAAATAGGGCTGGCAGGTTATGGAGCGCTGCGCAACATGGGGCTGCTCATGGCCAACGTTCTAGGTTTCGATGCTGCAGTATTCATTGACGATGACGAAATCGTTGAAGATGCAGCTTTTCTTGAGCGTGCGATGTACGGTCTAGGCAAGCTCACCCGTCGCGGCGTGCCCATCCTCGCCAAAACCGGGTATTACTTAAACAGAGAAAACAGCTATCTGTCCACCCGATCCGTCAAGTGGTATGACCACTATTGGGAACAGGGCAAGACGTTCAACGCGTGGATTTCCAAGGCCATGCGCGGGCCGCGCCTGTCACGTTCCAACCATGCATGCGGAGGATGTTTGGCGCTTCACAGAGAGGCGTTCAAACGCGTGTCCTTCGACCCATGGATCGCGCGAGGAGAAGACCTCGATTATCTGCTTGATCTGCGTATGTATGGAAGCGATGTCTGGTTTGACAACACGTGGGTTTTGCGTCATTTGCCGCCCGATACGCCGCGCGAGGGACTGCGTTTTCGCCAGGATATTTTCCGGTGGCTCTATGAGTATCGCAAGATAGAATACGCGCGAACCCAAATCGACCTCATGCAAATCAAGCCTCAATCGCTGTTGCCCTATCCAGGCCCGTTCATCTCCGAGCGCGTGGTCAAGCGCATTAAACGCACTGCATGGCTTCGCTCCATCGCCCGTCCCGACGGCAAAGGATATCGCGCTGCCGCAAGGGCTGCCACGGGAGAGGCTGCGCATTATGCCGAATCGAACTGTGCGAAGTATTTCGAGTTTCAGTACATGTGGCCTCCACTCATGCAGCGAATGGAAAACGATTCCATTCTGAGAAGCGCACTCTTGCGTTCCGCGGGCAGGGACGAGAGGGAAGGCGTAGCTATGGGAGAGGGAATCAATCCCGGGGTGACCACCGAAATACGCTTGAACCTCGGCGCAGGAGAATAGGGCTTTTGCCATGGAGCTATTCGCCATCGTGGCAATCGTTGGCATCGGTGTGGGCATGCTGTCGGGCCTGCTGGGGATCGGCGGTGGCATGATCATGGTGCCGCTGTTCAGGCTGGTGTTCGGGATGGACGCGATCGCAGCTACGGCAACCTCGCTGTTCGTTATCGTGCCCACGTCTCTCTCGGGCATGGGTAAACATGTGCGCAACAAAACGAGTGTGGTCAAGATTGGCGGCGTATGTGGTTTGTTTGGGGCGGGGTTTTCGTTTTTGGGCGTGCTCGCGGCTAACTCTTCTCCCGCATGGCTGATTATGGCAGTTGCTGCGGCGGTCATTGTGTATTCTGCAGCCACAATGTTGGGTAAGGCTTTGAAAACCCCCAAGGTAAACGACACATCAGATGCCGTGCACGTCAATCCGCAGGCAGGGGGTACTCCGCATTGCGCGACGGAAGACGCCGAACATGTTGGGCATATGGAAAAAGAAGAGAGATTCGCGTCGGCATTTCGTTTTTCTCCCGCCTCATTTATCAAGACAGCCTTGATAGGCATGCTCGCGGGCTTCATGAGTGGCTACGTTGGAGTCGGAGGCGGCTTTGTCATGGTGCCCATGTTCATCTCCCTTTTGGGGGTTCCTGTACGGCTTGCGTCGGGTACGTCGCTTACGGCTGTGTGCATCCTTGCGGTTCCGGGTGTTGCTGAGCAGGCCGTGTTGGGAAACATCCATTTTGCCGTGGGTATTGCCATGGCGATAGGATCCATCCCCGGTGCGATGCTAGGGGCAAACCTGGTAAAGCGCATCCCTGAGCGCATGTTGCGGATCGTTTTCGCGTGTTTTTTGATCGTAGCCGCCTTCGTGCTGATTCTCAACGAAACGGTTCTGTTGGCATAACGGCACAAACGGGCATAGACGCTGCACTTTCTTTCGGACGGCTAAGGAACGCTTTCGCCGACGGGGTACAATTTGCTAGCGAGCTTCAAAACGGACTGCGAGGATTCACAGATGACACCGATGACAATGAGGAACAACTACGCCAAAGCGCTCGACCTGATTCTGCTTGCCACGGCCATGCTTGCTGCGGCGGTGCTGGCGATGGGGGTGCGCGACCCGCAGGCCATCGGCAATCTCAACGTAATCGCCGGCGTCTCGTTTACGGTGTCCCTCGCGCTGCTCATCTATCTGCGTCTCAATCCTGATAGCGTGCGTGCGCGTCAATCCGATACCATTCTCAAAATAGCTTCGGAAACTCTTGCCTGTCTGCAAAAGGGCATGGACATCGAGTCGGCGCAAAAGGTGTGTCGCCTGCTTATTCCCGCCACAGGGGCGCAGGCGGTGGCGATAACCGACAAGGAGCATATCTTGGGTTATGTCGGTCTTGAGGAGATGTTCAGCCCAGGCGGTGGCCCCATCCGCACCAAGGCTACGCATGCTGCCCTGGAAGATGGTTGCATCCGCGTTTTGGGAACTCCCGAAGAGATAGGATTTCCCCCTACGGTGAAGTACCTCAAAGCCGGCATCATTGTGCCGCTACGCCGTGGCGAAGCCATTGTAGGCACGCTCAAGTTCTACTACCGCCACGCATCCCAGATGACCGAAACTCAGCTGGCGCTTGCCGAAGGATTAGGTGAGTTGCTTTCAACCCAGCTCGCCGCAGTTGAGCTCGAGCAGCAGACCAAACTTGCCACCGCCATGGAGCTTAAAGCCCTGCAATCCCAGATCAACCCGCACTTTCTATTCAACACCATCAACACCATCGCATCACTTATCCGCACCGACCCCGATCGAGCGCGCATGCTGTTGCGCGAATTTGCCATCTTTTATCGTCGCACGCTTGAGAATTCGGAGGATTTCATCGAGCTTGCGCGCGAACTCGACCAGACCAGTCGCTATTTCAACTTTGAAGTTGCCAGGTTCGGAGAAGATCGTCTTACTCTAGAGATCGATGTGGAAGAGGGTCTTGAAAGCATGATGGTTCCTGCATTTATGGTGCAGCCGTTGGTGGAAAATGCGGTGCGACACGCCATGCCACCGGAGGGCAGACTTACAGTAAGAGTGGCGGTTTGGCGACAAGGTGATGATGTGACCATTGAGGTGTCCGACGATGGCGTGGGGATGGATGCGGAGCAGAATCGCAGGCTGCTTGCCTCTAAGTCTTCCAAGGGGCTGGGTATTGCGATGAAGAACATCAATGAGCGGCTGCGGGGCAATTTCGGCACCGAGTCGCATATGGATATCGACTCTCAGCTCGGCAACGGGACATGTGTTCGCATGTTTTTGAAGGACGCACTAAACGATGACTGAGCGTTGAGAGAGGGTTTCGGCGTGCGGTATACTTGTGCTGATGAACGGTTGGCTTACCCCGGTAGGCGGCATATGCTCCGAGATGCCTCTATCTTTTGCCGGATTTTTGACATCCAACCCAAACTTATGCCATTTCATCGCTCCGTGTTCACGGAGCCTGGATTGTGGGGTATATTGCGAGTGTTGTTTGCTTGTGAGACGGCGGAATCTCAGAGGTGATGGAGGGCGTTGTGCTTAATGCGATTATCGTGGATGATGAGGCTCCCGCGCGCTCGGAGCTGCGCTACCTTCTTGGGGAAGTAGGCGGTGTCGAGGTGGTCGCCGAGGCGGCCAGCGTCCGCGAAGCCATTGAAAAGATGCAGAGCTATCCGGCGGATGTGCTGTTTTTGGATGTAAACATGCCTGAGGTGACCGGTGTTCAGTTTGCCGGTGCCCTACAGCGCTTGAAAAACCCTCCGGCGGTTATCTTTGTCACCGCCTACAGTGAGCATGCCCTTGATGGTTTCAAGGTCAATGCGGTTGACTATCTGGTCAAGCCTGTCGAGACCGACCGGCTGCGTCAAGCTGTCAATCGTGCGAGCGAGCACATTACGCTGCACATGAAAGCCACCCAGGCCGAGCGTATCCCTGTCGAAAAAGGCGGTCGGAAGAAGCTGCTTCCCATCGACAGTATCCGCTACATTAAAGCCAAAGACGACTATTCCAAGCTCTACACCGATTCCGATGAGTATTTTTCCACTACCTCGCTTGCCCATCTTGAAAAACGCTTGGACGGCCATGGCTTTTTTCGCGTGCACCGCGGCTACCTCGTGAACCTCTCCCTTGTCGAGGAGATGGAGCCTGTCACGGGCGGCACCCTTTTGCTTACGCTTAGCGGAATAGAGGAAAAGATTCCCGTATCACGCCGTCGCGTGTCCTCCCTAAAAAAGGCATTGGGGTTGTAGGATTCTCAAAACTGTACGATAAACAACAAAAATGAGGGGTGATACAGGAACGCCCCTCATTTTTGTTTGCCCCTGGATAATCAGAGAGATTGCGTGCGTTTCGGAGGGTAAACGCGTTTCTCTGCGCTCCAGGAGGGATGAAGTTACGATTCAAGAAGCGGATAAATGGCGGATTTATTTTCCTCTATAGCCTGCTCAAGAACGGCGACGGCTTCTTCGTCAACAGTGGGAAGTTCATCTATTGTTGCGCCGCTTGCTGCCATTCCGGCCAAATAACCGGTAGTGCTTGCACGTCCAAGACTCATTCCTGGAATGACCATGGGGTGCTCAAGACCACCAAACCAATTGCCCGAGTTATTGCCGCATGCCCATAGTCCCGGGATTACATTGCGCTCCGTATCGATGACCTCCATGTTTTCATTGATGACTAGGCCGCCCAATGCGCAGAGCAAGGTTGCTTGGCGGAGAATCGCATAATAAGGAGGTGTGTTAATGGGGGTAAGCCTTGCGGCCTGCTTGCCAAAATCAACGTCTTCGCCCATTTCATACAGTTCGTTATAGCGGGCGACAGTGGCTTCAAGATTATCGGCCGGGACGCCCATTGCCTCGGCGAGTTCTTCTATGGTTTCCCCTTGGTACACGCGACCCGCTTCGATGTCCCCATCAATCCATTCCATGCCAAAACCGATAAATGGTCCATTCTTTTGATTGCCTTCGCCCATTGCACCGGCTTGCACCTGTTCGACATAGTTGCTGTCAAACACCTGATAATGAATGAGGTCCGGCTGGTTCATGTCCTGTGCATACAGCTGACCATACGAAGCGTCCTCGTTGCAGAAGCGGTTTCCTTCAGTATTGACAAAAAGCCAGGGGCAACCGGATCCGCCGATGTTGTAGGCAGGAGATACGCCGGGATCATAATGCATGTTACCCGCATGAGGCGCTAATTGAAGCTGGGCACCGAGATTCATACCCATGAGCTGACCATCGCCAGTATTGGTTTCTTTTGTATAGCAAACCGCCATGCCCTTGATATGAGGCATAAGCAAATCCTTCATTTCGGTGTTGTGACCGTAGTCTCCGGCAGCGAGCACAACACCGTTTGCCGTGTTCACACGAATATAGGTGTCATCCTCTTTGAGACCTATTACCCCTGTCACCGCCCCTGAGTCATCTTGGATAAGTTGGACACCTGGTGTATTGAAGTAGACCTGAGCTCCTTCGTCTACCGCCCTGTTTAGAATGATTTCAGCGATGCGTTCCATATGACCTATGCCGTCTGATTCGGTCTCATCAGGGTCATTGGCTCCCATCACGATCCCGCCGCTGTATGCATAGTTCCACGAATCGGGATATTCGGTTCCGTATGCCGGGTCAAACATGTAATAAGGCTCAAGTCCTTCGGAGGTATCCTGTTCGATTGCCATGCATATGCGATCGAGTACCATTCCGCTAAATTCTGCCCACCGGTGGACAAGTTTTCGGTCGCTCCGATACTCGCTTTCGCGCATCCAGCGGTTGATTGCTTCTTCAACGTCCCAATCCGCTTCTTCGCCGAGCGCTTTTTGTAGGGTTGTGCCGTACGCGCCGATACCGCCACCATGAGTGAAAGCGCTCGAATCCTTTTGGAGAACAACCACCGAAGAACCTGCTTGCGCTGCGGCCCAGGCAGCGTTTACGCCGCTCATTCCGGCTCCTACTACACAGACATCGCAATCGATTGTTTCCGAGATATCCTCTTCGGCGATGGGATCTTTAACTGCAGCGCTTGCTGCCCAGAAATCGTGCGGCTTGCAAATCTCGAATGCGCCGGAGTAGTCATCCGATGAGTCGCTTGAATCGGAGGAGCTTGATGGCTCGCCAGCACAGGCGGCTAAAGTTCCTCCGGCTGCTGCCGTTAATCCGATGAGACCGGCGCCGCGCAAGAACGATCGACGAGAAACAGGATCCCACTCTTTGAGCAATCTAGTCATGATGCTTCCTTTCCGATTTTCCTCTCCCTTATCAACGCAGATCAATGCGCCAACAAAGGAGACTGTAGTGGCGGAAATCGCTTTTCACATCCAGCGAACTCAACGATTTGCGGAAAAAAATTTGAGATATCGTTTGAAACAAACGATATCGGCGGTATTCCGTTGTGGGTCAATAGACGTAGCGTATTGTGTCGGAGCAATATCGGATCTAGCTTGACGTGCTATCAAATAGGTCAAGAAGTTCTTGTCTCGAATGTACATTAAACTTTTCATAAATGTGCCGCACATGGGTTTGTGCCGTACCTTTTGAAATATTGAGTTCCTTTTGAACGATAGGAAGGTTGCGTCCTTTGAGCAGGAGAAGACAAACTTCTCGTTCACGGTCTGTGAGCAGTGCAAGATACTCGTTGGTGATTGGATGTTCGTGATATTCGGTTATATGTGCGTCGTTGTGGCTGTTGCTGCGAGGTCTTTTTGTCGTATTGGAGTGTTTAGGGAAGAGAACGCTGCTGCGCAGGAGAAGCATTGATGCAATGACAACGACGATAACACAAACCGACAAAGGTAACGTTAAGGTGTCGCTGTCGGGAAGTATCGTGTGTAAGGAATTTCCAATCGCGGCTGCGGCAAGAATGGCAAAATAAATACAACCCTCCATAAATGAGAACAGTTTTACGGTGATTGCTTTTCGTTTAGAAGCATACACGCTTACGGCTATCCAGAGAAATATATGAAGCATCCAGTAGCTTGTGCCGAGCAAGACGATGGGCCCAAGTGCGCGCGTAAAGGGCGCAATAAAAAAGCCCATAAATCCCGCCACCATAAGGGGAACTATGACAAGAAGCATGGATCTAAATGAATACCGTTGTCTCCTGACCACTGCGAACCCCAAAGCGAACAAGGCAACTCCGAGGCAGCTTAGTTGCGTGATAGAGCCGACTTCATAAAAGCTATTTGCGTCTATGGGTGTATAAAGAACACGAATAATCTCATCGGCTGCAAGGCAGATCGATAGTGCTGCAACTACTGCGTAAAAACCTTTGTGCCCGCGCTTGGAGAGCTGTGAAGAAGTCTTAGGCTCGTTGTGTTTTAGCTCCTGTCTTATTGCGACAAAGAGCAAGAGAGCTGATCCGGGGAGATAGAACTGCGGGATAACGGAACGTATAGGTTCGGGAGATAGAAACGGAATGGCAAGGTTTAGAGTGGAGCTAAAAATAAAGGACAAAGGCACTGCTATACCCAATTGACGTTCTTTGAAATGGCAAAAGATTTGTCCCCACAGAACAATAATGCCGGCGCTACAAGCGGAGATAAGTGAGTAGAGTATGTAGCAAATGGAGGAGGAGTTGAGAGGAAAAAGAGGCAAGAGCGCTGCAAAGACGAATGAGAGAAAGAAAAGCACGAAGGCAAGTTGCCGTTTTGTGCTGTGGGATAACGGACTTGGAGCCACAAAGAACACCACAGTGCAGGTGATGATGAAAAAAACTAGGGGTACACCGTAGCCCAAAACAAATGAAGGAGTATCGGCGGGATTGAAGAATTGCACTCCAGGGCTTGCTGAAAATTGCCATGCATAAAAAAAGCCAAGACCCATGGCGACAAGTACGATTTGTCCGGATAATGTCAGTATGTTTTTGTGTTTCCCCATATCCCGAAGCGTGGCATGTTGCGCTTACTCTCCCTCACGGGAGCATGATAGCAAACGATTACCAATAAGAGAACATTGTTAATCTGCGTTCGACCCCCTGGAAAGGTGACGTGCGATATTTTCTGAGAGGTATCAATATCCGTAAGACGTAGCGCGCAAGGCGCATCTTGACAGTCTTGCTGTCAACTACTCTTTTGTGTACCCGCTGTGCCGTTCTATGTGTTCTCTGGCGCGGAGTATGTCGCGGCGTATCTGGGGAGGCGTGCGCAGGCGACGCGCCACGTCTACGCCTGCAGCTTGCTCGATCGCGTCGGTCACTTCGCTGCGGTAGCTGAACAAAAACCAGTTCTCATCTAGGTAGGTGCCTTCCATGCGCAGAAGTGCGTTCGCCACCTGTGCAGCGTTGTACTTCCAGCCCATGTCAGCGCGCAGTACGCGCAAGGCGAAAAACGCCGCATAGCAAATGAGGAAATGCGCGCGTATGTGTTTTTCCAGGGGCGTGGGATAGGGAGAGGGTGAGAAGTCCGATTCAAGCACCTGAAACGGTTCCATCAGGCGCCAT
>CAZLKG010000015.1:0-16279 GCA_964560045.1 uncultured Slackia sp. | reverse complement strand
GGGTAATTTGTTGCAAGGTGAATGGAGGCTACTCAGCGATTCGGAGGTATCAGCCCTGCGTGGCACCACGCGGCGTTAGGCAATGCTAGAATCAGACTCGTCAGATGAGGAAAGCGAGGGTCTCATGAGTGTGATGGATGCTGCGACTTCGATCGCGCCGCTTACGCGACCGCTTATCGGAAGTGTGCCCGTGCCGGGCGACAAAAGCATCTCGCACAGGGCTGTGCTGTTTTCGGCTATGGCCGAAGGAACCTCGCGCCTCTCCGGCGTTTTGGACTCCGCCGATGTGCGCTCTACCATCGCTGCCGTTGTCAGTTTGGGAGCGCAGGTGAATCTTACGAAAACTGCGAATGGAAGCCTGGAAGGCGGCATCGTGGGGTGGGGAAGTCGCGGACCCGTGACCCCGCAAGATCCCATTGACTGCGGCAATTCGGGAACCACCGCGCGCCTGCTCGTGGGCGCGCTTGCGCCGTGGGACATCCGAGTCGAGCTTGTTGGCGACGAATCGCTGAGCCGCCGTCCCATGAGTCGCGTATGCCGGCCTCTCGTGCGCATGGGCGCGCGCTTTTACCCCGAAGATAGCCACACGCTTCCGCTTATCGTGGAGGGTTCCAAGCGCCTGCGTGCCATCGAATATGCCTTGCCCATGCCTTCTGCTCAGGTGAAAACCGCCATTCTCCTGGCGGGGCTTTCCGCCGAAGGTACTACGCGTGTGATCGAGCCCTCACCTTCGCGCAATCATACCGAGCTGATGCTGCCCGCCTTTGGCGTGAGCGTTACCTCGGCTGCAGGTGTGGCTGAGCTGGAAGGTCCGGCATCCCTGAAAGCCTGCGAGGTACATGTTCCGGGGGATCCTTCCTCTGCGGCATTTCTCGCCTGTGCGGCTGCACTTGTTCCTGGTAGCGCCATCCAGATAGAGGGAGTGTCACTCAATCCGACGCGCATCGGTTTTTTGCGCACGCTCGAGCAGATGGGCGTGGACGCCTCGCGTCGCAGCGTTTCTTCGGGTAGACGTGAGCTCTCAGGTATCATCTCGGTTCAGTACTGCAACCGCTTGCACGGCTGTGAAATTCCTTCCGAAAAGATCGCATCGTTGATAGACGAAATTCCGGTGTTGTCGCTCGTTGCCGCGCGAGCACGCGGTATTACTGTGTTTCGTGGCATTGATGAGCTTCGCGTGAAGGAAACCGACCGAGCAGAGGCCATCGTTGAGGGACTTGGGCTTATGGGCGTTGATGCCTGGATTGAGGGCAGCGATCTGTTCATTGAAGGGAATGCTTCTGCCTCTTTTGCGCCCGGAGCGCTCCTCGATTCAAGAGGCGACCATCGTCTTGCCATGACCTGGGCGCTTGCTGGTATGACGGGCGGGACTCAGGTGAAAGTCAAGGATTTTCAGTCGCTATCCGTAAGCTACCCTCGTTTTTTGGAAGATCTGTACTCCCTTCAGCGCTGATGGCCTTTTCGCGACAAAGCGCTGCGATCAAGCCCCATACGGTATAATTTCCCCCTCCGGCGCGAGGAGCCTGTGAGTGGTGTGCTTTTGCCGGTTTTTATGCGGGTTGTGTCGGCAGGGGCGCATGAGGCGCCACGCATCGAAAGGGCAGCATGATCATCGCCATAGACGGTCCTTCGGGGGCCGGAAAGTCCACGGTTGCCGCCGAGGTTGCCAAACAGATTTCCTTCAACTGCTTGGACACCGGAGCAATGTATCGCTCCATCGCTTGGTACGCGCTTGAGCACGGCCTTTCTCCGGATGACGGCGAGGCATTAGGTCGTGTGGCAGCCGAGCAGCGGATAGAGTTTGGCTATGCGGAAGGCGTTGCACAGCGCACCTTTATTGGCGGCACGGAGGTGACCGACGCTATTCGCACTGCGCGTGTTGATCGCTTTGTGAGTGCGGTAGCGACCCATTCCCAGGTGCGTGAAGCCTTGGTGAACCAACAGCGCCGCATCGGCAGTGCGGGCGATTATGTGGTCGAGGGTCGCGACATCGGTACTGTGGTATTTCCCGATGCTGAGGTCAAGGTCTTTCTCACTGCAAGTGCTGAGGAACGTGCTCGCCGGCGTGTGGAACAAAACGCCTCATGTAGCGTGGGATCGCTTGACTATGATGAGGTTTTAGCAGACATCCGTCGCCGAGATAACACAGATTCGAGCCGTGAGGTCTCTCCGCTTGTACCAGCGCAAAATGCGGTGATCCTCGACTCCACAAGCGAGGCGGTTGATGAGGTCGTCGAGCGCATTGTAGGTCTTGCGCGGCAGGCCGGGGCAGGTCTGCCCAAACCTGGCGAGTCCCACGTACGCACTACCGATTCTATGTGCGAGTCTGGGGCGTGCCAAGAAGCGCCAAGAAGCGCTAAGCGCGCTAGCACGATGAGCACTAAAGTGCATCCGAGAGGCGTTTGAGTGAGCCAGGGGTATTTGGGTGGGACACCAAGTGCGCTGAGAGGCGCTGAGCCGCATTGAAGAGCGCCAGATAGGTACACTCGAGAAGCGCCGAGTGGGCTGAGAAAGAAGGAGACGCGTGTTTCTTCCATACAAAAAGATGTGGGATATGCCTATTGTGGATGGTGCACGTGATCGCGACGGCAACCCCTTAAAAAAGATCCCCCACTGGGCGGGTAACGTGATGTATGTCTTTATCTGGGTGATATTTAAGCTAGCCTTTCGCATGAAGGTTGTGGGAAAAGATCGTCTTGATGCCGCCGTTGCACAAGGCGGGTGTCTGGTGGTGGGAAACCACGCCTCCTATGCCGATCCTGCATTTCTGTGGATAGCGTCGCGTCCCCGTCACTGGCTGCGTTTTATGGCGCGTGAAGACCTGTTCAAAAACGTCAACGGTTTGGCTGGGCAGGTTATCTCGCGCGTAGGAGCCTTTCCCGTCAAGCGCGAAAGTGCCGATCGTACAGCTCTTAAGCGCGCTTCTGCCATGCTCAAGCGTGGTGAGACCGTGGCTATTTTCCCTGAAGGCACTCGAAGAGGCTGCGGCTCTGCGACACCTGAGCTCCACGGTGGTGCTGCATTCATCGCGCGTATGGGTAAAGCACTCATGCTTCCCGCTGCGGTGCGCAATGCGGATAAGATCAAGAACAAGAAAGAGCGCATGCATTTTCCTCAGATTGTCGTTGTATACGGCAATCCTGTGAAGCTGGAGGACTTTGATTTTCTACCCAAGGAAGATCGCCTTGATGCCGCCATGTGGTATGTCATGCGCGAGTGTTACGCGCTGCTCTACGACGTGGATCGTTCCCAGGTGGACATGGGCACGCTTTTTCCGCGCGCGCGAGATTTTGGCGAGGTGCTCAAAGGGCGCGAGCTTTCGGGTTCGGCGGTTTAGCGCCTAAGGAGGATTCACGATGCAAGTCGTCAGAGCCAAGCATGCGGGCGTCTGCTACGGGGTGGAGCGAGCGCTTGACATGGCCCAGGCTGCCATGCTGGACGGGGAGGAGACGTTTACCCTAGGCCCGCTTATTCACAATCCTGAAGTGGTGGAAAAACTCAGGGCAAACGGCGTACATGTGGCAGACTCCGAGGATGATGTTCAAAGTGGCATCGTGATAATTCGCAGTCACGGTGTAGATCCCCAGGTGCTTGAGCGTCTGCACGAGAAGGGTCTCATGGTGGTTGATGCCACCTGCCCGCATGTGGCCAAGGCTCAGCGTGCTGCCGCAGAGCTGCACGATGCGGGCGGTACGGTAGTGGTCATCGGACGCGCCGAGCATCCCGAGGTCAAGGGCTTGTGCGGGCACGCGGGAGAGGGTGCCGTGGTGGTGGCGAACCTGGAGGATCTTCCCGTTGATCTCGAAGAGCCCGTGGGCGTAGTGGTGCAGACCACCGAGAGCGTAGAAAAGCTCGCCTCAGTGGTGGATGCCATTCGTGCGCGTGGCATAGAGCCTGTGGTGAAAAACACCGTGTGCTTCGCCACTCGCCAGCGTCAGGAATCGGCTGCGGCGCTTGCTGACGAAGTCGATGCCATCGTGGTCATCGGCGGAAAAAACTCTTCCAATACCACACATCTTTACGAAATATGCAAAAAACACTGCGATAGGTCGTATTTTGTGGAATCTGTCAGCGAGCTCGATCCGATGTGGTTCACCTCATGCGAACGTGTGGGTGTGACGGCGGGTGCCTCCACGCCTGACTATCAGATCCAGAGCGTCGTTGATTATTTGGAATTGCTATAGAAAGCGTCGTGCTTCGTTTCGATTAGGGGTACCATCGTCCGCGTTGCTTTGACTGTCGCGTGTTGCGCTGCGAGAGAGAAAGCGAGGGCTACTGCGTTATGAGTGAGACAAACTCAGTTCCGAGCGACTGGACGCGTCGCAATTTCCTCAAAACCTGCGGCGTTGGTGGTGCGCTGATGCTGTTTCCGTGGCTCGCTTACGCAAGCGAGGCCGATGAGCTTGAGGCTCAGGCTGATGATCTGGAAGCTCAGGCAGATGAAGCTCAGGCTGAGATGGATGAGCTTTCCGCCAAGCTGGATGCCCTTGAAGAGCAGTTCAACGAGGCTCTAGAGCGCTATAACGTCGCCAACGAAGCCCATGAAGAGGCTCTTCTTGCGATGGATGAGGCTCAGCTGCGAATTGATGCTGCTGAAGTACGCATTGCCGAGAGCCAGGCTCAGTTGAGCGAGCGCGCGGTGAGCATGTACCGCGAGGGTAATACTACCTTCTTGGATGTTTTATTCGGTTCCCAGTCCTTTGAGGCCTTTGTCACTAACCTTGACGCCATGCAGAGGATCAACGAGCAGGATGCGCGTCTTGTGCAGGAAAACAAAGACGCCAAGGCTGAGGCCGATGCTGCTTATGAAGAGTACTCCATACAGGAGCAGACGGCTGCCGAAGAGCTGGAAAATGCCCGCGTTGCCAAAGAGGAGCTAGAGGCCGCACAGAAAAGTCTGCAGGAAGAATACGACGCCATGAGCGATGAGGTGGCCGCCATCCGCGCTGAGGCCGAACAGGTGCGCATGAGTGCAGAAGAGGCTCGCCAAAAGGAGGAAGAGGCCGAACAGGCGGCTCAGGAGGCCTTAGAGCAGGCTCAAGCTGCCGCCGCGAGCACTACCTCCACCTCTAGCTCTAGCGCAACCTCTTCCGCTTCGATCTCGGTGAACGGGTGGGTGAACCCTGCCCCCGGCAAATCCATAACCAGCGCATTTGGGTGGAGGGCTTCTTTTGGATCCTACCACCTAGGTGTCGATTTGAACTGTAATTATGAGCCAGTCTATTGCATGGCTGATGGCACCTGCACCTACTCGGGTTGGTTCGGTACGGGCGGTCAGGCCGTCACCGTAGATCACGGGGGTGGCATCGTCTCGTGGTATTTGCATAACAGTCAGCTGCTTGTGAGTGTAGGACAGAGTGTATCCGCCGGACAGCAGGTTGCGGTCTCGGGAAATACCGGCTATTCCACTGGTGCCCATCTGCACTTTCAGATTAATGTGGGGTCTTCAGACGGCATTTACGGAACGGCGGTTAATCCCACTACGTATTTCAGCTGGTAAGAAACGCTTCGGGTGTGCGCTGGGTTTGAGGTGGGTCGTCTTTTTTGCAGGCGCCTCCCTTGATGTCGGCTCGTGAGTGGCGTGCGAGTGTATACGGGCGCGCCGGGTCGTTCTTTTTCACAAGAGTCGCTTTGGTAAGGGCTTGAGCTGTGGCCTTCGTTTTGAGGCATCTTGCTTCACAATGCCTGTCTCGCCTGCCGTTTGCGTTTTTGTCAAGAGGCCGTTATGGTTCGGAGAGATCGTTATGCCCCGATCTGTTGTCCACACACACGTAAGCGATTTGCCTCATCCTGCCGCGCGCATCCTGGATGTGGAAGAGGCATCTCCCGCCGACGAGGCAGGGTTGGTGCCGGGCTGTTTGATTGAGGCCGTAGACGGCAAACCTTTGCGCGATATCCTCGATTGGCAGTGGTACTCAGACGACTATGTCATCACACTCTCCTATATCGATCTTGACGGTGATTGCGGTGAGGTGGAACTTGTGCGTGATGCGGGCGAGGGCTGGGGGATCACCTTTGACGGAGCGGTGTTTGACGGCATTCGCACCTGCAAGAACGCCTGTGTGTTTTGCTTCATGAGGCAGCTGCCTGAAAACTCGCGTGACACGCTGATGCTGCGCGACGATGACTGGCGTTTGAGCTTTCTCCAAGGCAATTTTGTTACGCTCACCAATCTCTCCGATGAGGATGCCGACACCATCATTGAGCGGAATATCTCACCCTTGCGCGTCTCGCTGCACTCTGTCACGCCCGAGGTGCGCCAAAAAATGATCGGCAAGCATGCCCCGCGCGGTTTGGAAATGGCCGAGAAGCTGATGGCGGGCGGGGTGAAGCTGCACTGTCAAATCGTCTTGGTGCCCGAAATGAATGATGCTGCCGAGCTTGCGCACACGCTTGCGTGGGCTTACCTGCGCGAGGGGATTGAGAATGTGGGAATCGTACCCCTGGGTTTCACTCGGCATCAGACGCACTTTGAGAAGAGTTATGATGATCCCGCTGATGCTCAAGCGATCATAGAGCTGGTAGAACCCTTTCAGCGTCATGCCGTAGTTCACCGAGGGTATCCGTGGGTATATCTGGCCGATGAGTTCTATTGCAACGCCTATCCCCAAGACGTTTTAGCGCATATCCCTTCCGCTGAGCATTACGGTGACTTTCCTCTGTTCGAGGACGGCATTGGTATCGTGCGCACCCAGATTGATGAATGGCAGGAGAGTCTTGAGGCTCAAAGGAGCCTCGCTACTGTTCTTGATAGGGAGAATGTCCGTGTGCACTACGTGCTCGGCGAGGCTCAGCGCGGCGTGATGGACGCGCTTGTGGACGCCTCCCCTTTGGCGGGACGCCTTGTACCTCTGTTCGTGGAAAACGAATATTTCGGCGGCAACGTGGGTGTGACGGGGTTGTTATGTGGGCGTGACGTGGCGCGAACTCTTTGCGAAGTGCCACCGCGCGATTTCGTGGCGCTCCCACGTATCATGTTTAATGCCGACGGTTTGACGCTCGATGATATGACGGTGGACGACATACGAGACACGGCGGGCATGCCCGTGGCGGTGGTATCCTGTAGCGCGCTAGAATATCTGGCCGAACTCGAAGAGTTGGTGGCTGGCTAAACGCCTGGGCTGCCGCACGACAAGCCGAGGAAACGACTATGGCATTACCTATCGTAGCTGTGGTGGGACGCCCCAACGTGGGCAAATCGACCCTGGTTAATCGCATAGCCTGCTCGAACGAGGCTATCGTGCACAAAATGCGCGGCGTCACCCGCGATCGATCGTATCACGATGCCGACTGGAATGGCGTGGCTTTCACGCTCATTGACACAGGTGGCATTGAGATGGCTACCGATGATGCCTTTCAGGGATCCATCCGCAAACAGGCGCTCATGGGAGCTGAAGAGGCCGACGTAGTGATCTTTCTTGTGGACGGTCGCTGCGGCATCGCACCTGACGACGAGGAGGTCGCCCGCATTCTCAGGCGCGGCAAGGCGCCGGTTTTAGTGGCGGTGAATAAACTTGACACTCCCGGCGAGACGAGTTCCATCTGGGAGTTTTCTCGACTGGGACTGGGCGATCCGTGGCCTATCTCGGCAACGCATGGCAACGGCACGGGCGATCTTTTGGATGCCGTAGTGGAGCATATCAAAGGCGTCGGGACAGAAGAGTCCAAGAACAACTCCATCAACGTGGCTATCATTGGTCGCCCTAACGCCGGAAAAAGCTCGCTCGCAAACCGCCTCATAGGCAAAGACCGTTTCATTGTGAGCGATGTGGCCGGTACCACACGCGATGCAATTGATACGATGGTAGAACATGACGGGCGTACCTATTGCATTGTGGACACGGCGGGCCTGCGCCGCAAAAGCCAGATAGATCAAGATGTGGAATATTACAGTTTCGTGCGTGCCCTGCGTGCCATCGACCGCTCCGATGTGGCGCTGCTTGTAATCGATGCCACCTTGGGTCTGACAGATCAAGATCAGCGTGTGGCAGGATACGCGGCCGAGCGCAACTGTGCGATGGTGATACTGCTGAACAAACGCGATGCACTCGAAAGCGGCCAGATGCTCGACGATCTGCGCAGCCGTATAGCCGATCGCATGACCTTTGTGGGTTATGCTCCGATCGTCAGTATTTCAGCCCTTACGGGCAAGGGCGTCTCGCGTATCTGGGATGTTGTAGATGCGGCTTACACCAATTACTGCAAGAAGATTCCCACCAGCAAGCTCAACGCGTGGTTGGAGAAGGTGCGAGAGTTCGGCCACACCGTAACCAAGGGAAAGGCTGCACTCAGGCTCAAATACGTCACCCAGACGGGCACCTGTCCACCGCAGTTCACTTTTTTCTGCAACCATCCCGAAGTGGTAAACGATAACTTTGAGCGCTACCTGGAAAATCGCCTGCGCCACGAATTCGATCTTTCCGGTACGTCTATTCGCATGAGATTCAAGAGGAAGGACTAAAAACATGTTCCTTCTCCTTGTGGCAGCGGTGTTCGCCATCTCCTTCCTTTTGGGCTCCATCCCGTGGGGGCTTATCATCTCGCGCGTGTTTTATCACACCGACATCCGCGACCACGGCTCGGGCAATATCGGCACCACTAATGCTATGCGCACCATGGGTAGGGTGGGCGGTGTCGCGGTTTTTCTGCTTGACTTTGGCAAGGGTCTCGCATCGGGAGGCGTGGCTATGGTGGCTCTGTGGGTCACTGTTCCGGGTGGTGGACTTTCCGATTCCGCTTCCGTATATCACCTCACTTTGGCCTTGGCCACGACAGGATGTACGTTGGGGCATATCTTTAGCCCCTGGCTGGGATTCAAGGGCGGCAAAGGTATCGCCGTGGCAGTGGGAAGCCTGTTCATCTCGTTTGGCGTGATACCCGTGTTGGTGGAGATCTTCATATTCGCCGTGTTGGTTGTAGCCACGCGCTACGTTTCTGTAGGATCGCTCGCCGCAGCCTTTGCCTGCCCGGTCATCGCCTGCATCCTGTATTGGGGCGATTGGGTCACGGTTTTTTGCTTCACGGTTGTTGCAGTGGTTGTGGTGTGGGCGCATCGCGCCAACATTGTCCGTCTGCGTGAGGGTACCGAGAACCGCATAGGTGCTAAGAAGAAGACAGAGGTATGAGAGCGCCCTCTTAGGTGCGGATTGAGAGGTGAGGTTTCGAGATGAACATTTCGGTTATAGGTGCCGGCTCGTGGGGTACGGCCATCGCCAATTTGCTTGGTACTGCAGGCAACGACGTGATGCTGTGGGCGCGCAAATCCGAGGTGTGCAAAGGCATAAACGAGAATCATCACAATCCGCGTTATCTGACAACATCTGTGATAAGTGAGCGGGTGTGCGCATCCGTGAGTCACGAGGAAGTGTTGCGGGGTGCGCAGGCGGTGGTTATCGTCACGCCTTCGAGTACCATGCGCAAAACCGCCCAAGACATCGCTCCCCATGTGACGGGTGAGACCCCTATCGTCATCTGTTCGAAAGGCGTAGAGGAAAAAAGCGGTCTTTTACCTGCAGAGGTGTTCTTTGAGGTTTTGGGTGGTATGGAGCGTATTGCGGCTTTAACCGGACCCAGCCATGCTGAGGAGGTTATTAGGGGACTTCCCACAGGCACGGTGGTGGCCTCCACCTGCCCCGATACTGCGCGGTTTTTTCAGAGTCTTTTTGCAACCGATACGTTCCGCACCTACGTGAGCGATGACGTTTTGGGTGCTGAGATCTGTGCTGCGTTCAAAAACGTGGTGGCCATTGCCGTGGGTGCCTCCTATGGTATGGGATTTGGCGACAACACCGCTGCGCTGCTCATGACGCGCGGATCGGCTGAGATGAGCCGCCTTGTGGAGGCCTGCGGCGGGCAGGCCATGACCTGTATGGGACTCGCTGGTACGGGCGACATGATAGTCACTTGCATGAGCAAGCATTCCCGTAACCGCACCTTCGGCTATCAGCTTGCCCAGGGCATTTCCCTTGAAGAGTATCGCACCAAGACGCATATGGTGGTGGAGGGTGCTTATGCCTGTCGCACGCTGCATACGCTTGCGGCGAAACACGGGGTGGATCTGCCCATTGCCGAGAAGGTACGCTCCGTGGTGTGGGATGGGGTGCCTCCCGCCGATGTAGTGGGCGATCTCCTGGGGCGCTCCCTCAAACCGGAGTTCTACTGAGTTTTTCCGGTGGGAGATGTAGCCCCAGAACACGAATGCGGAATACAGTGGTCTGCGCTGCATTCCGCTGAATTCTCGTGGTGGGAAATGCGTCGTCACGCCTTTGCGCCGTATTGCTCATAGTAGGAGTCGATGGCCCCTTTGATGGTGTCGTTTATGACAACCTTGCCATGGCACACGCGATTGTGCAGGTGTTCTATCACCTCTGCCATGCTCACGATGGAGGCAACAGGAAAGCCGTATTTTTTCCGGATTTCTTGTTGGGCGGTTGTGATACCGCCCTTTCCTGTCTCCATGCGATCAAGGCTCACGATAAGGCCCTTGATATCGACGTTGGCGGCAGTGGTGAGGATGGGGTAAGTCTCATCTATGGATTTGCCGGATGTGGTGACATCTTCCACCATGACAACGCGGTCACCGTCGCGTAGTTCGGTTCCCAGAAGACCTCCGGCATCGGCACCATGGTCTTTGACCTCCTTGCGATTGGAGCAGTAGCGCACCTCTTTGCCGTAGATGTCGCAGATGGCAATGGCTGTGGTCACCGAAAGCGGAATACCTTTGTACGCAGGGCCGAACAGCACATCGAAATCCAATCCAAAATTATCATGGATGGCACGCGCATAGTATCCTCCAAGTCTTTTGAGCTGCTGTCCCGTGACATAGGCTCCGGCATTCATGAAAAACGGCGAGACGCGACCGCTTTTGAGGGTGAACTCGCCGAACTTGAGCACCTCGGATTCCACCATGAACTCGATGAATTCCTTCTTGTAATCCTCCACTGCCATCTCCTCGTGTTTTTAGCTATTTTTATGCAACGGTTGCCACTTCTCACGTGGTGGCCGCGTCGTCTGAGTGCTGCGTGAGTTTAATACTGAGCAAACATTCATGATCTGAACTCAGACTATACGGGAAGCATTTGGAACACTTTAGAGCATTTTTGCGTGAGATGATAGTAAGAGCAGAACAAGTGTGTGCCTGAACCGGTGAGGCACCCCCGAAAAGCAACGGGTCAGAAGCGCATCACGACAACTTCTGACCCGTGAAAATCCTGGTCGGGTTGACAGGATTTGAACCTGCGGCCCCTTGACCCCCAGTCAAGTGCGCTACCAAACTGCGCCACAACCCGATGTGCTTCGCGCCTCAAACGCGAAGAGATATACTAGCATCATCGCGCGATAAATCAAGTTCTCAAATCGTGTTTTCAAAGATGGGTTGATTGTGCGTGCCTTGGATGATGTGAGCAATGTTTCGCAAGCAATTGCATCGAAACGGCAACGACCTAGCCATGATATCACCGCCTGGGCTATGCTGGCTGAGTTCGTGACAAGGGGGACTTGTGGACGAGAAATCTGAGCAAAAAGATGAGACCGGACGAAACGCCTGCCTCGCTGAGGGAGGCGCGGTGTCAAAGATGCATCCTAGTTCTACCCTAGAGGCCTCCACCGCCCTTGTACCTTCATCTGCTGATTCGCTTCATCCGCAGATGTCTCTCACCTCGGCACGCAGGCCGTGCATTTTGGTGGTTCATGCATCGGTGGGGTCAGGACATCGCAGTGCGGCCATGGCTGTGGCTGACGCGTTTGATCAGCTGGCTGCCCAAGGTGATGTGCGGCTGCCTGAGGACACAGAGGTTCAGGTGCTCGACATCTTGGATTTCGGCTCCATCAGGTTCGACGGCGATAAAGCCGCCTCGGCCTTTACCGGTCCCACACGTCCCATTTATGACATAAGCTGGCGTTTCACGCTCACGGGCCGCCTTTTGTGGGGCGGTGGCAGCGCCTGGGCGCGCGTCATGTTCAAGAAGTTTACTGAGTACGTGGCAGAACATAAGCCCCTCGCCGTAGTGTGCACGCACATCACAGCAGCTAACGCCGCAGTGGGTGCCCGTATGATTACAGGTCAGAGCTTTCCCATCGTGTGCGTGCCCACCGATTATGAGGTAGAAGGTTGGTGGCCGCATCGCGAGTGCGATCTGTTCTGTGTGGCTACCGAAGGCATGGCTGAAACGTTGCGCCCGCGTCATGTGCCCGAGCACAGGATACGGATAACGGGCATTCCGGTACGCTGCGGGTCATGGGGCGACTGTGATAAGGCGTTTGTGTGCGAAAAATTCAATCTATCTCAGGATGAGGTTGTGGTGCTGGTTATGGCGGGCGCGCATCTGTCACAACCGTATGTGCGGTTCCGCTCCACGATGGATCAGGCCATGCCCTATCTCAGAGGGCTTTCCGGCATGCATTTTGTATTTTTGCCGGGCTATGACAGGGAGTATTCGGCTCATTTGCATCGCCTCAAAGACGATATGGCCATGGGCAACATGACCGTGATGGATTACGTGGACGACATATCTGCACTCATGGCCGCAGGTGATTTGGCCATATGTAAATCGGGTGGGCTTACCGTGACAGAGTGCCTTTGTGCGCGTCTACCCATGGTGCTTTTGGGTCGATCGTACGGACAGGAAAAGGTCAATACAGCTCTGCTCACTTCTCTTGGTGTCAGCATGCATGCTACCACTCCACGTGAGCTTCTGGCCACCTTACGCCACCTACATGCCAACCCCTCGAGCGTTCAGGCCATGCTTGTGAATGGTGAGTTTTTACGCAAGCCCCGTGCTGCTCAAGACATAGCGTCGGCCACCTTGGATCTCATCTCATGCGATTGTTCGAGCCGCAAGCGTTTCATCAGGTTCTACTGGGGAGGTAAACCCGCACACGCCCGTTGAGCGCCGCATTATACTAAGACCTACGGTTGGTCGCAGTCAAAACCTGTCATCAGCGTATTCGAAGCCGCTCACCAATGTGCCCAAGACGGTTACTAAGGCGACAAAGGCCAACAGTCGGCAGGCAGAGCGAATGTCCCATGCAGCTCAACACGTGAGTCAAGACCTAAAAGTTTTACCCTCGTCCCGGCAATTCTCCATCAAAGATAGTATGTGTTCCGCGACATGCTGCGTGCATGTGCCGCTTGTGGGGAGCGTGACGTTGTTCTCGAGAAAGGAGCGATAGGCGTCGTGATCGAAATCATTGTTCTCGATCGCGGCCATGATGCGTTTCGGATCGTCGGTGAACAGCGTCGGCACGTCTTGCGCGATATCGATATTCAGACTTCTTTTCTGCGAGTATGTATCCCAGTCATAGGCGTAAAGATAGGTCGGAACCCCCAAAAGACCTACTTCATAGATGACGGTAGAGTAGTCGCTTATCACGAAATCGGCAATGTAGAGCATATTGAGAGAAGGATCGTTATCCCGGATAACCCGGGAATCGTCTATCGACTGCGTGCTCACGGGATGGGGAGAAAAAACGAAGTTATATCGGTTAAAGTCTATGGCTGCCAGCAGTAAACTTATGGCCTCATGCTCATTTTGGGCAGGGGTTTTTCTGAAAGTGGGACAGTAAACCACGTTCTTTTTCTGCGCAAGTTCAGGGTATTTGGCGATGATTCTATCTCGCATCTGTTGCTTGTAGTGATCGCTGATAAGTAAATCAACCCTTGGAAGAGGAAGCTCGGTGATGATTGAGGGGTTAACCCCAAATCCTTCGGCGTAGTCATCAATGAAGTTCTTCGAGGAAATGAGCAGCGAGTCATAGCCTCTGTGCATATTGAGCAGCTTGGCGGTCTCAACGCTTCTTCCTTCGGGCTGATTGAGGGCTGAGTAGCCGAATTTCTTCATGTTCCCCAGTGCATGCCACAGCTGAACGACAGGCGCCTTGATATGTCCACCCAAAAGGCTCACGGCTACACAATACGAATCCAAAACGATTGCTCGTGAGGTTGCTATGTAGTAGAGCTGCTTGATTACATGGAGCGCGTAGGGAAGAGCACCCTGTAGCGTTTTAGCCAAGATCACAACCTGTATCTCGGGGCATTGTTTCTTGAAATAGTCATCCAAGAGGCAAAAATCGATGGGCGCCGAATCAGACTGTCTGCTTATGCAGACTATTTGATGATCCTTGACTCCCGCGAGACGGAATGCCTGATAAAGCGCACGAAGAGCCGCAGTGAGTACGAAAACGGCGAACGAGCGCATATGACTCCTTTGTGCGTCAGCTGCTTATGTATGCGCAAGGCGCAAAAAACGATGGTACCATTTTCCGAAGACGTTCGTGAGGCGGGAGAGGCGATGACGATCTTTGTCGACAAAATTGTTTGGGAGAGAACTTTTTTCGAGCTTGCATATAGAACTGATGAGGATGCGCCGTTGTTTCTCTATCGCGTGAAAGAGCGCAGGTTCGTTCCTTTTGAAACCGAAACTGACGGCTGCGGTGGCATGATAGCGCGAGTCAACGTGACGTGTGTGGGGTGTCGTGAACCGCTTTCTGACGGAGAGTGGATAATTTCCAAGAAACTCGACGTATCTTCCTACAGTGACACCCAATCCCTTCTTGAAGCAAAGCCATATCTATACGCCCGAATGAAAAGAGACGTTGTGCGAAAGAATAAAGACATCGCCGACGATCCGAATTCCCTCAGCGAAGCGATACTGCAATCAGGGCTTTCGGGGGTTTGTGAGCATCCTTACGACACACACGGCATACGCTACGATGCTTCTGTGTTAGAAGACCTCAATAGATATTCGCGCGTGTTTCGTTACGGTCGTGGAACATATGCGTATGCCTTCATGCTTGTGCCGAAGGTAAATTCCGAGGGCGACGTGTATCTCGTTCTTGATGCCACGTTCTTCGAAAGGAATCACAGCCCTCGCATTCGCAAACGATCCATTCGGTTTATGGAGAAACGGATATTTTGTTTCGTCTTCCGACTGTTCTCTCGGTTATCACGCAAAAAGGGCAATAGGGTTCTTTTCCTCAAGGAAAACGGCGAAAGTCCTACGGAAAACATGGCGGCTCTCCAAAGACGTATCGTTGAACGTGAGCTTGACAAGCGCTTTGAAATCACCTCCCGCTATCGCAATGTGTTTGGGGGACGGCAGCGTCTGTTCGCATGGCTAAAGGACTTGTATCTCATCGCGCGCAGCGACTATATTTTCATTGATGACTACACGCCTGTGTTCAATTTCATCGATCAGGGCGAAGAGACGGTGTTAACCCAGCTTTGGCATGCGGGCGTCGGATTCAAGTCAGTGGGTTATGCCCGTTTCGGGATGAAGGGATCTCCGGATCCGTATGCATCCGCGCACAGGAAGTATACCTTTGCGCTTGTTGGAAACGAGCATTTGCGCGACATTTATGCAGAGGTGTTCGGCATAGAAAAGGGGGCCCTGTTGGCAACGGGCATGCCTAGACTCGATCACTTCCTTGATGCAGATGTTGCCGAAGCAGCCAAGAAAAATCTCTATACCCGCTACCCCTGGGCTCGACGGGGGCGGGTGATATTGTTTGCGCCTACGTTTCGCGGAACAGGACAGAGGGGTGCCCACTATCCCTATGAGCTTTTTGACATGGAGGCTCTCTACGAAATGTGCGTGCGTACGAACAGTTATTTCGTTTTTGAAATGCACCATTTCATTACCGAGTCCCCCACAATAGACGAACAACATGCTGATAGAATCTTCGACCTTTCCCAGGAAAGCCTCAACGATCTTTTTCATATTGCAGACGTGCTCGTGACGGACTATTCGTCGTGTTTCTATGATTACATCCTGCTTCGCAAGCCGGTGGTGTTTTTTGTCCCCGACAAGCTCTCATACACGCTTATCAGGGGAGTTCAGCGGTCCATTGATAAGATGGCCCCCGGAGTGCTCTGCGATACCTTTGAAGAGTTTCTTGATGTCCTTGAATATGAGAAGTACTCGATTGACCAAATTTCTCCTGTCTCTCTTGACAGAGCGGCAGAGGGCGGAATGTTAGCGAGCGATCGCGTTATCAACACAATTCTGCTTCATGAAGATGTTCCGGGCGTAAAATTTGATGCGCACGACTCCCAGTGAGTCTTCTGGGGGGGGGCAGGGCACCTGTCGTGTCTACTTCAATAAGCTCAGGCACTTACTCTTCGCAGTCATGACTAGATCTTCTGAGAGGGGAACAAGGCACCTATCATGACGGCAGCCTTAACCTGGGCACTGTGTATAGCAAAAAGCCTGTCATATCGACAGGCTCGAGAATGTGGTGGAGCCTAGGGGGATCGAACCCCTGACCTCATGGCTGCCAGCCA
>CAZLKG010000014.1:0-17181 GCA_964560045.1 uncultured Slackia sp. | reverse complement strand
GGATATTTACTCACATATGTGAACGTTATTACTTCAATAGAGTCACTTAGAATGATAAATACTGGGTCAACGAGAAAAACAATACAGTAACCTATAGTAGAAAGCCAATAAGCAGGTATAATTCCACTCGGTACACTACTATGTGTTTTAGAAAATTGTTTCACGTGAAACAGATGAGGTTTATGAAAACAACAAGAGTATATGGTTCTAAAATATTAGCCCTTAACCTCCTTTACAAAAATACTCTACTGAAGCAATGTTGATACTATCTAAATGAGCGATATTTTCGTTTGTATATTCAACTATCATGTTGTTTGAATAGTGGGAAGTGCGAAGGGCTGTTATTTTAGTAATCTTCAAATAAACCCATAAAAATAAGGAGGGACTCGTGGGTCTACTTGATAGTTTCAAACACAACGCTCGCCGTCAGGAAGATAACCCTCGCAATGTTGTAGTCCCAAAAGAAGACGACAGAGAAAGTGCTCCCCTTGAGGACACTTTCAAAGACGAAATAAAAGAAGAGGTATCTGAAATTAAAACTAATAGTAAAAAAGAGAAAAAACAAACACCAGATGTTTCACGTGAAACTTCACAGGAGGGTATTCAAGAAAATAACCCTTCCGTAGAGAGTTCTTATAAGGAAACTCCGATTAAATCTTATTCTGAAAAGAAACCAGTAACTAGTGTTGTTGGGACAACGAAAGTTATTGCGATATTGAACCAAAAAGGTGGTGTCGGAAAATCCACAACAACGATTGATCTTGGTGCGGCTTTAGGAGAAGAAGGAAAACAGGTTCTACTTATAGATTTTGATCCACAAGGTAATACGTCAAGTGGCCTAGGTGTGGAAAAAAATAAACTCGAAAAGTGTATTTACGATGTCATATTAGGTGGAACTGCGCTTACCGACGTAATAATTCCGGACGTTTGTAAAAACCTAGATCTTTCACCAGCGACGATTAATCTTGCCGGTGCTGAAGTCGAGCTGGTACCCGAAATGGCCCGAGAGAGCCGTCTTAAGGAAGCGATAGGTGCTGTTCGTGGTCGCTATGATTATATTTTCATAGACTGTCCGCCATCGCTTGGGCTTTTAACCGTGAACGCACTTGTCGCCGCTGATAAACTCTTGATTCCTATCCAGTGTGAATTTTATGCATTGGAAGGAGTGACAAAACTCTTAGATTCTATGAAGCGCGTGAAAACCTACCTAAACCCAAGCCTTGAAATTTTTGGCGTTCTTCTCACTATGTATGACGGGAGAACCACGCTTTCAAAACAGGTAGAAAATGAGGTGAGGACTTTTTTCACCAAGAGGGTGTTTAATGTTGTGGTTCCCCGATCCGTTAAAATATCTGAAGCACCGAGTTTTGGTCAGCCTATTACGCAATACGATCCAAACGGTAAAGGTGCCGAAGCATATCGAGCACTCGCGAAGGAAGTGATAAGCCGTGCCTAAAAATACAAAAAGTGGCTTAGGGAGAGGGTTAAATTCTCTACTCGGGGGTTATGAGGCCGTGATGGATCCTTCTCGTTCTGCTTCCTCAGAGAAACCTACTATTAAGCCTTCTTTGGATATAAACGATGACATTTCCAATAACGTAAAAAAGAGCGAGGAATCAGCTGGGTCGTTTGATATAGAAAACCAAACAAAAGTTATTGAGCGTGAGGTGATACGCGAAGAAGATCTTTCTCAAGAGGATCGTGTCGTAATAGATATAGAAAAAAAAGACTATTCGTCTCATGGTCGATCAGTACTAGATGCGAAAAATCCTAAGACCACCATAAAAGAAGTAATCGCAAAAGAAGAGTATATTGAAGAGAACGACGGTATAACGATCATGGGAGTCGTGGAGCGCGAAATAGGAAGTGAGTCTCAGAGTTTTACAAATTCTTCTCTTAATACTCGGGTTTCAACCGAGATGAAGCAGGGTAATCCTCCAAAGCTATCCACCTCACGTATAAGAACATCTATTTCCGATCCAAAATACGGAACAGAAATAGAAAAAACTGATCTACCACGAACGACTGATGAGGTCCCTATCGGTATTGTTAAACCAAATTCTAATCAGCCACGTATGCATTTCAATAAAAACGAACTAGACGAATTAGCCTCATCGATTAAAAAAGACGGCTTATTACAACCAATTCTCGTTCGAGAAGTGGCCGACGGTTATGAAATTATTGCCGGTGAACGAAGATGGCAGGCATGTAAACTTGCCGGTATGGATAAGATTCCTGTCCGCATCAAAGAAGCAGATGATGTAAAAACTCTAGAGCTTGCTCTTATAGAGAATTTACAACGTAGCGACTTGAATCCTATAGAGGAAGCCTATGGCTATAAACGCATGATGGAGCGTGGGAGGCGGACTCAATCAGAAGTGGCGGTGGCAGTTTCTAAAGGTCGTTCGACTATTGCGAATGCACTGAGACTTCTTGATTTACCCGAAGACGCACAACAGCTTTTATATGAGGAAAAAATTACAGCAGGACATGCCCGGGCAATTCTTTCTATTCCTACTAAAGAAGGAAAGAAAAAACTAACTGAGAGATTAAAAAAAGAAAAACTTTCAGTTCGAGAAGCTGAATCTATTGCCCGCCTTATTGCGGGGCGTGCAAAAGCATCTTCTCAGTCTACAAAATCGCCTACTCCTCAATTCTATAAAACTACTGCGAAATCGCTGTCTTCCCAATTAGATACTCAGGTACGTATACGCAGAACCAACGGGAAAAATAAATTAGAGATCGATTTCAAAGATGAGGAAGATCTCCGGCGGGTACTTAAAAAGCTACAGGAACAAGAAGCCCTCGATAAGGGAGAGTGAATCGCGCTGCGAAACCTAAAAAGAGGATCCATTAGACCGCTGTCTACACAATGATTTCATTTGCGGATAATCAAGGTCATTGTAGGCGTCTAGTCCAAATACCGTACTGCGTACGGAGTAGTGCTGCGTTGTATTAAGGCTGGTCATGTAAGGCTAAAAAGAAGAGTAGTAATTGCTTTTCTTATATCTACGGGCTGATGTCCCTAACCAACCATGGAAGAAACCATATGGAAGAAATAAAAGCGTATTCCTTAAATCGACTACAAAACCAATTCAGTGAATGGGGAATTCCTCTCTATAGAGCTAAACAAGTTTATCAATGGCTTTATCAAAAAGGGGCGCGTTCATATGATGAAATGACCAGTCTTCCGTATGTTTTGCGCGAGCAACTAAATAGAGATCTCCCCTATTTCCCCGCCAAAGTGAGAGAAAGAAGGCTCTCAAAAGATGGGAGTCGAAAATATCTCCTTGAATTTCACGATCAGACAACTACTGAAACGGTGGTCATTCCATCAAAAAACAGAGTTACCGTCTGTTTTTCTACGCAAGTAGGGTGCGCCATGTCATGTGGGTTTTGCGCTACCGGCAAGGAAGGCTTTACAAGGAATCTTCTTCCAGGGGAAATGGCCGAGCAGATATATTTTGTACAACAAGATATGGGAAAACGTGTAGACAACCTTGTAGCTATGGGACAAGGTGAGCCTTTTTTGAATTACAACAACGTTCTCGACGCACTTCGAATCTTCAATGGGGAGAATGGTTTTACCATAGCAGCTCGGCATATCACAGTCTCAACATGTGGCATTATTGAAGGAATTAAACGATTCGCCCACGAAAAGGAGCAGTTTAGGCTAGCGGTGTCACTCCATTCTGCGCTACAGAAAACGAGGGATGAAATTATGCCTAAGGTTGCGCGTCAGCCCCTAAGACTGTTACGCGATGCGCTACTTACGTATCAAAAAGAAACAAACAGGCGTGTTACGTTTGAATATATCCTTCTAGCAGGAATAAATGATACAAAAGAACACCTAAAAGCACTTATCGACTATTGTCAGAACCTCAATTGTTATGTGAATCTAATACGTCTAAACAAGACGGATGAATCCTTGTTTGAACCGAGTTCCCCAAAAAAGACCGATGAATTCATGAGAACATTAATGAGATCAGGAGTTGAGGTAACGTTACGAAAATCTCGAGGTTCAGACATAGGCGGTGCGTGTGGGCAACTAAAAAACAAGCGAGGGTGATCTGTAGGTGTTGACAGGGAAACATACTGCTTAGGTGTATTCTATCGATGAAAAACGTCTAGCCTATGTTGCATGCGATATATTGTTCATGAGGTAGTAAATCAAAAGCAGTGTTTGTTATAAGCGAGTTCGGGCTGTACTTGGACTGTACTTATGTAAGGATGAGAGATGACATATTCGGGTAACCCTGCCGACTATTCCGTTGCGGTTATATACGGAGGCACAAGCGGTGAACGCGAGGTTTCTCTGAACTCCGGCTCATGTTGTGCTGCAGCGCTTCAAGAAGCGGGCTTTGAGGTTGAATTGATAGACTCGGCATCTCACGATGATTTGAAGCGCCTCTTGGGTAACAAATTTGATGTTGCCTTCCTTGCCTTGCATGGTAAAGGAGGTGAAGACGGATCTATTCAAGGATTTCTTGAGACGGTAGGAATCCCTTATACCGGATCAGGAATTTTAGCCAATGCCATCGCTATTAATAAACCTCATGCCAAAGAATGCTTTGCTACCGCAGGTCTGCGCGTTGCACCATCGGTTGCGATAGGTAAAAAAGATGTTTTAGATAGAGCTGATATGGAAGAGATAGAAAAGGTCGTGGGTATTCCCTGTGTTGTGAAACCTTCGACCGAAGGATCTTCTCTTGGGATGACTATCGTTCGCAATGCTTCTGAGTTGCCGAACGCTCTAGAAAAAGCCTTTGCTGTGGACGATGAAGCCATGGTTGAGAAGTTCATTGATGGAGTGGAGCTCACTATCGGGGTGCTAGGAAACGATTATCCCTATGCCCTACCTATCATTCAAGTGATTCCCAACTCAGATGAATTTTATAACTATCACGCTAAATATACCGAAGGGGGAAGCACCCATTTGTGTCCCGCTCCTGTGTCATCTGAACTAACACAGACCGCTCAAGAAATGGCCGTTGCAGCCCATATGATTTTGGGATGTAGAGGGATTTCCCGCAGTGACTTTATGTGTGACAACGAAGGGCAGTGTTGGATTCTTGAAACCAACACGCTTCCCGGCATGACGAATACATCACTTGTTCCCGATGCTGCGCGTGTAGCAGGGATGGAGTTTCCGCAGCTTTGTGAGAAGTTAATCGAATATGCTCTGGAGAAGAGTTCGTTTTAAGAAAAAATCATTAATCGAATAAGGTATATGATGGCTACGATTATGGAGATGATAAATAACCAGCTTATGACGTAACAGCCAGGGTTTTTCTTTCGAGCCTGATCAAGGAGCCTGTCATGCATTGAGCGGTGGTCTTTAAGAATAACTGTTTCCCTGTCAGTCTTAAAGGTTTTTGCCCTAAAAGTGGGCTTCCATGAAGAAGGATTCAAAATAATAGTTTCGATGGTCTTCGGGCTAAGATCGGGATCGGGGCGCAATCCCTCGGCCATTCGTTGGGCGAAGGTTGTTAAAAAAAGATCGAACTGATTTTCGTAACGCGGTGCGTAGGCGATAATAGCCGCTTCACCCCAGTAAGCGCCGGGAGCAGGCTTCTCGCTGTAGGCAATGAGACTCAAAACATACCGAATAACCCAGCCCTTTGCCTGAAAGACGGCTAATGTGTAGGATATTTCAGCATCAAGGTAGGCGATTTCAAAACCGAATCGATTTTTAAGCCACGCCTGCTGCTTTTGGTGTTCATCGACACGCCAAACCACAGTACCTATATCACCAATGGCGTTGTCAGAGCTTACAAGTGCTGCCCCTTCTTTTTTATTAGCTACCTGGAAACGAGAAAACGTGCCGAAGTATGCGTCGGATGCGTTGTATGTCATTAAGCTCCTTTCATGTTAGGCTGTTACCATAATCAAATCGATGGGATTGAGAACGCTACGTATGAGTGTATATGACTTCATCACGGATGGAACACCTAAGGATGTATACGAACGCTATGCTTCGCTCAAAAAATTGGCAGAGCGTTCCGACTTTGGAGAACTTGACTGTAATACTGTAGTTCTCGATACCGAGACGACAGGCTTCTCCCTGTGTCGCGATGAGCTTATTCAAATTGCTGCTGCCCGATTGGAGCGCGGGCAGATTATCGAATGGTTCACTACATTTGTTAATCCCGGTAAGCCGATCCCTGAAGACGTGATATATCTCACCGATATTCACGAAAAAGATGTAATTAATGCACCTCCACCTGATGTGGCTCGTGCGAAGCTCGCGGAATTTGTGGGGGACGCCACCGTTGTGGCTCATAATGCGGCCTTTGACAAAGGGTTTATCACCAAAACACCACCAGGATACCCCCTTCTTGAAAATGTGTGGGTGGATTCACTCGATCTGGCGCGCATTGCGCTTCCCCGTCTGAAGTCACATCGCCTGATTGATTTGGTTCAAGCGTTTGATGCACCTATCTCCACTCATCGAGCCGATGCTGATGTGGAGGCTTTGTGTGCACTGTATCGTATTCTTCTGGCGGCAGTGGCATCTATGCCTCCGAAACTTGTGGAGCACATAGCACAGCTCACCCCCTTAGATCAGTGGTCTACAGGTGCGGTATTTTCCCTGATAGCCAAGCATTTTCCAGCCTTGGGTGAGGATGGGGTGGCAACCAAAGAAAACAAAAAAAGACACCCGTCTATTATCCGTGATCTGCGTGAGATCCGTCTGTCCACCAAGGGATCAGCGGGGCAAAAAAGGCGGGATGAGTTTTCCGTATTTCGACAGGAAGCATCACTTTCGGCTGAAGTGGCAAGAGAGCACGTACCGCCTTCGCCTTCTGCTACGTTTGGCGTTAGACCTGAATCCGGGCAGCGCTCTATAGAATTTCCTGATATCAATGAGGTTACCAAAGCATTCACTCCACAGGGAATTGTGGGGAGCCTGTATGAGGGATTTGAATCCCGCCAAGAGCAGTCTGATATGGCTAGAGAAGTTTTGTCGGCGTTTTCAACGGGCACTCATCTTGTAGTGGAAGCCGGCACCGGCGTGGGAAAGTCCATGGCTTATCTTTTACCCAGTACATTGGTAGCGCTGCGCAACCATGTGATTGTGGGCGTGGCTACTAAGACAAATGCTTTACTTGATCAGATTGTACACAAAGAACTTCCCCTGCTCGCCCGGGGACTTTCCCAGGCGGGTGAGGGGGACTTAACATACGTAGCCCTCAAGGGCTTCTCTCATTATCCCTGCCTGCGCCTGCTTAATCGCGTTGTTCATGAGGGTGCCCACACAGTAAGCGTGGCAGGTAAGGAGGTGAGTCAGGCTCCGTCTATAGCGGCCTTACTTTCATTCGTTGAACAGACTGAGTACGATGACATAGATAGTCTCAAGCTCGACTACAAGGCACTGCCTCGTTATGTTTTTACCGTTACGTCACGTGATTGTCTGCGTCGTAAATGCCCTTATTATGGAAGGGCCTGTTTCGTTCATGGTTTACGCAAAAAGGCAGAAGAAGCAGACATCGTGGTGACTAACCATACGCTTCTCTTCTGTGATCTGGCGGCTGATGGTGGTCTTTTACCGCAGATAAGGTATTGGGTGGTAGACGAGGCTCATGGGGCCGAAGACGAAGCTCGGCGTGCGTTGGCTGTGTCACTTGATGCATCTGAGATAATTCGTTTGGCCAACCGTCTCACCTCCAACGATCCTAAGCGCAACGTGTTTGTGAGACTTGAGCGTCGAGGTTTGCTTGGTTTTGGATCTCAGTCTGAATCCAACACGCTGCTCTTTAGACTTACAGAACAAGCCCGTTCACGAGGTGAAGCATTTTCCGAGGCAGCGAGCGCTTTGGCTCATCACATGAAAGACCTTATTGTTTGTGATCGGGATAGTGGCAACAAGAGATACGACAATATTGAACTATGGATTAACAATTATGTGAGGGCGGATGAGAGCTTCAAGGCCCTACGCGGGTTTGGTAAAGCCTTTCGTGAATCAGCGCAGAATATGATTGTGTCTACAAGTGAGTTGCTTGCTTATATCGAAGGAATGGATAACGTCGCCGACTGTCAGCGCGAGATGGCAACCGTGGTCATTGAAGCTAAGGACATGCTTCAAGCTAGCGAGTTGATTCTTGAAACGAACGATTCCCGCTTTGTCTACTCAGCGAGGCTTTCGCGCAAGCCGGAGCGTGTGGCAGAATCACTTCAAGCCCAGATAGTGGATATCGGACAGGCTTTGAAAGAGACACTGTATGAGAAAACAGAAAGTGTCGTTTATACCAGCGCCACCATTACGATAAGCGGAGACTTTAAGAACTTTCTTGACGCCATGGGTCTTAGAGAGAAAACACTATCGCCTGTGAAGACACACATGTTGGGTTCGAGTTACGATTTGGACGCCAATATGCATGTGTTTGTGGTGAGTGATATACCCGAACCCAATCAAGAGGGGTATCTGCCTGCGTTAGAACGCCTGCTCGCGCGTTTACACGTGGCGCAGAAGGGAGGCATGCTCACACTGTTCACCAATAGGCGTGAGATGGAAGGCTGTTTTGAGGCAGTAAACCCCACGATGAAGAAGCATGGCTTGAGGCTTGTGTGTCAGAAATGGGGGGTATCCATCAAAGGTCTTCGAGATGATTTCCTAAAAGATGAGCATTTATCACTGTTTGCCCTGAAAAGTTTTTGGGAGGGATTCGATGCTCCGGGAGCCACCCTTAAAGGCGTAGTTATTCCCAAATTACCGTTCTCTAAACCCGGTGATCCCCTTTCATGTGAGCGAGCACAGCGCGATCCGGCAGCGTGGTCGCACTACACGCTGCCCCGAGCTGTGATAGATGTAAAACAAGCGGCTGGACGTCTTATCAGATCGTCTACCGATAAAGGAGTGCTTGTATTGGCAGATCAGAGGCTTTTGTCCAAAGGGTATGGACGTACCTTTCTTAAATCCCTACCTTCTAAAAACATTACTGTGTGCACGTCGGATGAAGTGGTGGCAGCTGTCGCACGGGCTTGTGTGGGCGCTGAATAATGCGTTTGATATAAGACGGTGATACCCCTGAGACGACCAGCTTGTTGGAATGGCGCTATCTAAGCGATGACCTGCCTGAAAAGGTCATGACTCAATCGGATACGATTATTCAAACAATTCGTTTTCAAAAGGGCAACAAGAGCAGCGTACAGCACGATAAGTTATACTACACGGCGTGTATGAACACAATCGAGAACAAATGACGAACGACAAGGTTCAGACATGAGTACACCAATAGATCACGTGGCGTATCTCTCTCAAGAGATCGGGCCTCGTCCGTCAGGTACTGAGGAAGAACAGCAAGCAGCGCTTTACATAGCAGATCGCTTACACAAAGATGCACACCTGATGGCGAAGGTCGAGGATTTCAACTGCATAATCGATCCTGGTCTATCTAAGGTGGCTTGCTACGTCATAGCCCTCATCATGCTCGTATTCTCTACACTCCTTCCTGTCTTTGCGGTTCCCGCCGTTATACTTTCCTCTATCGCTGCTGTCATTCTTGTTCTTGAAACCCTAGACAAGGCCGTTGTATCGCGGCTCCTACCTACGGGAATTAGCCAAAATGTTGTGGCTAAATACAGCCCTATGCACGACCCCGACAACAACAGCCCCCGACGCCGTAAGGTAGTCATCATGGCTAACTACGACTCGGGTAAGACAAGACCCGATTTGGCGCGCTTATTGGTGGAGGTGCGCCGATCAATTGATGTTGTCATTTTTGCAGCGGGCGTATTTGTTCCGGTATTTCTTGTGATATGGGGAGTTATCCTTGGTGGAGAAGAAGGTACTATTGCTTTTATCGGAACTGTCGTCAAGGTAATTCTTTCCGTCATTATGCTCGTTCCGGTGGTGCTTTTTGTCATCGACAAAACTTCCAATTATAACGAGGCCGCCAACTGCAACGCCTCAGGTGTGGCGGTCATGCTTGAAGTTGCACGTAGGTTAGGACGCGGAGAGGCCACTCAGTCACCTGAATTAGTGAGCGGAGTTATGCATGATGAGCAGACTGCGTATGAGGCAGGTGTTGTGCCCGACGGTGCCACACTTCACTATGAAGATACAGATCCTCAAGCGGGAAGAGAACCTTCTGTAGCCGCCGGGTTATCGACAACAAGAGAGCAACCAACTGGTCGCGTGCGAGACATTGCCGACAATCTGGTTCAAGTGAAAGATGCTCCCATTCTCCCTTTGGACGAAGAGTCGCTGAGTAAGGTTCGCCAGGATACACGCACAGCCCTTTCTTCCGCTCCAGCGGATATACTCACTGAGGTGGCAAGCAAAGCCGCAGGATCACAAGGACAGGTCGAGCAAGGCATAGCAGAAGCTGCCCTCGCTCAGGTTGCAGCTTATGAGCAGGCCGTGAGGGAGACCGCGAGACAGACAGAGACCGCCGCTGCTCCGAAAGAAGATACAACGCGCCAACACATCCAAGAAGAAAAGAAGCCTGTGGGTGTGCCCGATTGGTACAAAAAAGCCACCGAGAAGACTCGCCACAAAACAGAATATGCAGGTGGTCTTAATGAATTCACCAAATATCGCTCCCGGTATGCCACTCTTCCCAACGAAAGCTCCAAAGAGGGGAGAGGAGTGGCCGATAACGCCACCTCTTTCAAGGATGGTGCTGATGATCAGGGAGTACCTGCTGACTTAAGAGTGGCCGACAAGGAAGACAAGGGAGAAGTTGTTTCCATAGAAGGTGACGCCCCTCGTGTTACAGAGGATGTTTTTGTAGAGAAAGAATCTTCGATACCCGATTCGACATCTGAGTCTGTGGAAGTTGCTTCCGCTCCGGGTGCACCCCCTACCTCTTTAGCACCAGAAGATAGTTCTGATCACTCCTTAGCACCGAAGGTTGCCGAGGTGCAATCTCCAACAAAACCAGCTTCGGCGCACATCCAAACCGATCAGACTGACAGTACAACTGCTATGTCTCCGCTTGAAAACGCCGGAAAACTCGATCTTGATGCTTTACGCGCAGCAGCCAAGGCTACCTCCGCCAAGGAGCCGCAAGACGGACAAGGCGCTTCTGATGATTTGAAGTCTGTCACTGCCCGTCTTCCTCAGATGATGTACTACACGCCTCCTGCTGACAGGTCTGATACTTTGCATGACCGAGCGCAAAAGGATCGCGTCACTGTGTCGGCAGAGGGTATTGAGCAGGCAGCCGTGATGGATGCGGCTGAAAGCGCACTAGAAGAGTCTCGGTATGGCCTCCATGGCAGACGTCCTCGCGTTGCGGAGAGGACAACACTCTCTCCTTCGGTATCTAGTGAGGAGCCTACCCCGGTATTCAGCGAGACAGCTACCGTCTCCTCCGATGAGGAAATGGTAGCCTCTCAATCGGAGGAACGCCTTTCTCAGTCGGAGGAGTACCCCGTTCAGCCAGAGGAACGCTCTTATCAACCAGAGGAACATTCTGTTCAACCAAAGGAGTACCCTTCCACTTCGCGAGAGCGCGGTGGAGCGCGGGGCAGCGCGCCTGCGCGGCGCGAAATGCCATCTCGTAGTCCGATAGTCGATCTACCGGAGATAACGTTTCCACCCATCACTGAGTCCGATCCTCAAATGGTGTCGTTCGAGGACTTTCGTCAGCGTGCGCCTTTGGCCGAGGCTGCCGAATCAAGCGATAGAAACAGGGTTGCAAATCCAATGGCGTCTATGCTGCCCACAATCGAGTCGGGCACATCAGAAGGCAACGCCTGGGCGGCTACACCCTCCTTTTCGCCCAAACATCAAAGCGTGAGCCTTACGGGAAGTTTCGCTGCTATCGACGGCATTGGATCTCGACCCGTGGGTGATGAACTGATTGAAGGGGTAAGCCCCGACGATATTTATGTGGATGATGTTGATGACTCTTCCTTTGAGGGAGGCATTACCAAAACAGGGGCGTTTGCAGGTCCCGGATATGTAGAAATGCCCCAGTCTCGTATAGGGAGGTTTTTCGGGCGGTTCCGTCGCAACAAGAGGGCTGAGGAAGAGGAAAGCCCTCAAGAATGGTTGGGTGTAGATGAGGGTTTTGATGCTCGCTCTGCAGGCAAAGCTCGCGGTAGTTGGGGAAGTTTTCGTGATGATGAAGGATGGAGCGGCGGCGCGTTTAGCTCTGCTCGTGTCCGAGCGAGGGGTAACGGCGATGCTTTAGAGGATGATTCCGCTCCTGATCGAGAGGTGAAGGAGGCGGGAAGCAGGAGTCTTCTGACCGATGTTGCCGGGGTTACGGCTGATGAGTTTGCAGCTGTTGCCGCTATGGCAGCAAATAAATCGACCATACCGGATAAGGTTCCCTACGATGAGACCGAAGAAGCCCAACAGGTATATTCATTCGCTTCAGAGGGTGTTAACACCGAGGTGTGGTTTGTAGCTTTAGGCTCTGAGTTGGCCGACCAGGGAGGCATCCGGGCGTTTCTTGCCGATCATGCCTCCGATATGCGCGGTGCGCTCATTGTAAACCTGGAGGCGTTGGGTGTGGGAGAATTGCACTACCTCGAACGCGAAGGGGCCTTTAAGCAAGTAGGGTGTTCGCCTCGTATGAAACGTCTCATAAGAAAGGCATCTCAAGCCTCGGGAATTGATATGCCGGGTGCTAGGATCGATTGGCGCGACAGCCCTGCGAGCTTTGCTGCAAAACACCGTGTCCAGGCGGTAACTATCGCGGGTATGGATGGCAAGAAGCCGGCGATGTATTGCGAAGCAAATGATATTATTGAAAATGTCGATGAAAAGATGCTTGCTCAGGCTGCCGATTTTGTAATTGCACTACTAAAAAGCATCTAATCCCCGTGTATCACGCGGGAAATTCAGTTGTGGCATCGTTGGTATTGATGGGTCGATACACGGTTGGTACGCAGCTGGATCGGCTATTACAAGCTGGCGGACATGAAGTCAATACTACAAAAAATAGATGTGTGGATGCGAAGGCGCGTTCGTACGGTCTATTGAAAGCAGAGGAAGCGTATCCATACGTGCTTTAAGCTGTTGCAAAATACGGCATTGATAAAGGCAGGGCATGGCTCGCTAGCACAAGAAGGGGCTGTTGGCGAATAGCAGCGAGCTCGATCCTAAACCGCACTATTAAAACCGAGCAACTAAGAAGCAAGGGCTATTTTTTCTTTTCTGACTACTACGAATAGGTACGTAGATGCTAATAGAAACGCCGTGTATCGAACGCTACGCACGGTGGTGTGAGAGGATGGCGTGCCAACTAAAGACACGCCTCCTGCTCGATATATTTTCATAAACCCCAGTTCAGCCGCATGTAGCACCAATCGTGCTACATGTTCCGCTTTCGCCAAATCTACAATGCCCAACATTCATAGCGCCGAACAAGTATAACGGCGCATATTCAAAGGAGAAGACGATGGATACTACATTGTTAAGTCGCAGGAAATTCTGTATTGGAGCAGCAATCTTGGGCGGTAGCGCAGCCTTGGCGGGCTGCTCACCTTCATCACAAGGACAGAACGAAGGTTCAGGTGCTACCGAAGCACTGAATACGGATGTCGTGGTAGTAGGAGCTGGTATTGCAGGTATGTCATGCGCCCGTGCTGCAGCCGAGGGCGGAGCAAGTGTCATCCTGGTAGACAAATCTCCCACAGTTGGTTTGACATTCTCAACCTCCAGGGGGAACGTATCCATTTGTCAAATTGAGGAAAACGAAGAGTATTGGCAATTCGTTAATGATGACATGGACACCATGGATGCATTTCTCGAGCGATATAAAAACACCACCGAAATTGGAGCTGTCGATGCTCCCTATCCAGACTATGATCGCGTTCAGCTTATTATGACCGAAAGCTGCAAAACCGTTGCCTGGGAGGAAGAGCTGGGCGTCGAATTTGAACAATCTTTCACGTATAAAGAAGTGGGAACCGATACCGTAATACCCGACACAAGTGAAGATCCTGATATAGTAGGCGGCCAGTTCTTTAATGAGAAAATGCAGACAAAACTTGAAGAGCTCGGCATCCAGATGATGCTAGGAACGGAAGCGACTGAGCTTATCGTTGAAGACGACGTGGTAGTAGGTGTGCGCGTAAACGACGGGCAATCAGCGGATATACTTGCAAAAGCAGTTGTGCTAGCCACAGGCGGTTTTGGAGCAAGTAACGAATATTGCGACAGTCTGGTTCCCGCAATCAATGAAATCGGATTTGTGTACCACGGTAATCCAATGAATACCGGCGATGCTATGACCATGGCAAAAGCGGTTGACGCAGCAATGTATGAGGATTGCTGGGTCATTCCTAACGTTATCTCTCCTTCGCAGACACTTTGTGATTTCGACTCAGCATTCGATGGTCTCTGCGACTCTTCAATGTGGGGAGCGTCGCTGCCTGGAGGAGCAACGTCCACTAAAATCCTCGTAAATGCTGCCGGTGAACGTTTTGTTAACGAAGCTGCCGCAGCTATCCAGATTGCTACGAGCATGACCGACCTGAATGCAGGACCTTACTACGTTTTATACGATTCCTCAGACAGTGACGTAATTGAGCTACTGGACTCAGCGCTGGACACTGGCGATATATTCAAAGCAGATACCATCGAAGAACTCGTAACAGCATCTGGTTGCACATCGTTGAGTCAGACGTTTGATGCGTACCAAGCAGCTGCCGAATCGGGCGAGGATGCCTACAAAGCAGCTGAAAGCATCGTCGCATACGAGGATGGCCCGTTCTATCTGGTTAAATTCGTACCTTCATACGTTGCAACAATGGGTGGCGTGAAAACTGATGCCAACTGTCAAGCCATCCGCGAAGACGAGAGCACCATTGATGGTCTCTATGTCATTGGAGAAGCTACACACAGATTCATGTACAACCGCAGCTTTGTGCGCCATTGTTCCAATCAATGTGCTATGACCATGGGGCGCATGACGGGTGAAACACTTGCCAATACTATTGCCGAAGCATAGCTCATCTCGAACCGAAGATTAAAATAGACCCCTCCTTAAGAAACGCCATCCTAAGATGGCGTTTCTTGTAAGGGGTGCGCCGAGCATGGCACGGGTATCTTATGACTGAGAGTTTCTAACGGTAAGTTACTTCTTATTGTGTAAAGTAGACAAGGAGGCAGAACGAGGTGCCATCCTCTGCTCAAGAGGTGGTGCCGGATGGAAAGGTAAATTTAAACCCATCAGTCACTTAGTGGTCTTTAAGAGCATATGACGTCATTTCATCAATTCTGTCAAGCAACTCCTGTCGAGAATGAACATCCATTTTCGCATAAGCACGTCTAATATGCGTTTTTACCGTATGTTCAGAAAGCATGTGCCATTCTGCAATGTAACGAGCGCTCCGTCCTATAGCAAATTCCTGTAGCACCTCACTCTCGCGAGCAGAAAGCTTGTAGGTCGATACGAGCAGATCGAATGCTTCTAGAAATTCGGACGGAGCATCTTTGGAGGTGTGCGTAGCGTGCGTACTCTCTAGAGATCTGGGATTTTCGTCAGGGTACTCTTTTGGCGAAATGTGTTTATCAGCCACTCCTTCTTTGGGCATATTTTCGAAAGCGCAACTGGACAATACATTGTCTTTGTCTGAAGGTGTTGTCCTCTGCTGCAATGCATATTTCTTTCGAGAGCGGAGCGAAAAGAAAAACACCAACGAGACAACCGTAGCAAGCATCCAGAGAGCAAGCATCGAAACGGTGACTGAATCTATAGGAAAGAACATGTGTACGAATTCAGATACCAGTCGTCCGGTAGCCACGGAGAGACGCGCTGTAGCCAATGCAAGACCAAGTAGAAAAAATACCGGCAGCATGCGCTCCCGCGCCTCGCTGATAAACATGAGCCACAAAAAGACATAAAAAGAAACAAGGGTAGCCGTCATAATGCATCCGGCAACGTAATCACCCCCGATGCCTAGCCCCCTAAAGAGCACTGTACTAGCTATGCACGCTGCAGCAAGAGGACAAACGTAGTCGATATCCGCCTTGCGCACCCTAAAGACGAGCAGAAGCAACGTCATAACGATTGCGCATCCAAGACATATAGTCGCGGTCAAGCTCGTCTGGGCATACTCAAGCCCTGTGTTGAGATAATCCGACTCCAACACAAATCCGCAAACTATTGAAAATGCAAATGTTGCCGCAATAGCCCTCCGAGTTCTGGAATACGCCTCAGCAAGCGTTGTTTGAGGAGATTCTTCCATGTCTTGTGAGGAGATAGCTACCTGCACATTGCGCCTCAGACAGATGAACAGCAAAACGATTGATGCTGCATAAACCAAGGCAAACACAACAATACTCTGTTGTGGAAAAAATGACTTGAGAGGCTGGATTGCAACATCCACCACATAACCCAACGCAATCATAGGTAATGCAGTACGTGGACGATAGCTCACAAACACCGCCATCCAGCACAGCACGTTAAGCGACCATCCTACTCCAGCAGCAATTTGCATCAAGACATATGCCGCCTGTGAGCCTAGCTCGGCAACATCTAAGATGATATGCACGAACGCAGCTACAAAACCGACGACAAAGAGGGGCTCGGGACGTTCAATTACTGCAAAATATGACAGGATGGCGACAGCAAGAAACGTAATTCCGTCAATTGCTAAGCCCAACAAAGCGAAGGCATAATGGCTGTATGGCCCCGAAGCAGGATCGAGTAAACGGGCTCCTTGTAAAAAGCCAAACCCGACAACAGCTACTACCATAAGAGGCAGAAGTGTTTGCCTTGCTGATGTCTTCGATGCGTCCATATTTCTCCAAATAAAGCCTTATTTGTTCAACGAGATTACACAGCTTGAGATCTGGCTATTCAGTCATCTCTCATAGAAATTCGCCTTGTCCCTTCTAGAGCGAGTGCTGCTTATAACGAAACCAGGAATTCGCACTCTGTAGCGATACGCACCCTTCACGCCACATTTCCATCCTGTTCGCGACCGCAACGCGCCATATTACCTAAGCAATATTAGGTCAAAAATTAGAAAACCCTTGAGTAGATTTTGCCAACCAAAGATTCTGATGCGGTTGCTTACCTTAGAGCGCGGGAATACATCCAAAGAACGGCATTTGGATCGATAGGGGTTTCATAAGGCTCCGAGACACCTGTTTATTGCTCGGATATGGGCACAATATACCGTATACCCAACTTCGAGCCTCTTTCCGGAGCTGGAACAAAAAACGGCAACGGAAACAGTCCATTGCCGAAAGGTTTTTTGGAGCGGGTGACG
>CAZLKG010000013.1:0-17881 GCA_964560045.1 uncultured Slackia sp. | reverse complement strand
CGTGACGGCATTGAGCACGGTGATCCCGACAAAACCATCGAGAGCTTCACCAAGGCGGTGGAGCGCTTTGCCAACATGGGGTGAGCAAACCAAGACCTTTGCACCTCTCTTCGTTGCGCTGTCGCACCGCTCACTGTCGCACCCTTCACTTCCAGAAAATGTATAAGGGCGGGGGTGGCAAAACCCTTTGAGGAAGCGTATCATGCGCCACGGATACCCATACCCCCATGGGTATATCAGGTCTGCATAGGGGCAGTCCCTTCTTGCCAAGAGCACGTCGTGCTTGCAGGCAAAAGGTTGACTTTCTGTCCGAGTGAGCGGAAAAGGAGATGAGGCCATGCGTGCGGTTGATGTGTTCGCAGAGAAGGTAGAATCTCTGCTGGAACTGGGAGGAACCAAGAAAGATATCGCTTTTCTGTGTATTTCAGCAGCTGCGCTCATTCTGAGCTACTTTGCCCCCGATATCTTACCTTTCAATCCGGCGTGGATTGCGATCGTTTTGTGCGGCGCTCCCATCATCCTTGAAGCCATTGTCGGTCTGGTCACCGCCTTTGATATCAAGGCCGACGTGCTTGTCTCCCTCGCGCTTATCGCAGCGGTCATCATTGAAGAGCATTTTGCTGCGGGTGAGGTTGCCGTCATCATGCAGCTTGGTGCCCTTCTCGAAGATCTCACTGTTGCCAAGGCACGTGCCGGAATAGAAAAACTCGTTCATCTGACGCCACGCACCGCACGTGTGCTTGATGAGAATGGGGAGCGTACGGTGGCCGCCGAAGAGGTGCGCGTAGGGGAGAGGATTCGCGTTCTTCCCGGTGAAACGGTACCTGTGGACGGCACCATCCTTTCGGGGCAGACCTCAATTGATGAGTCGGTCATGACAGGTGAGTCGCTTCCCTGCGATAAAGGTCCGGGCGATGAGGTGCGCAGCGGTACCGTGAACCAGTTTGGAGCCTTCGAGATGTGTGCAGAGCGGGTAGGCGAGGACAGCTCCATCGCTCGCATGGTTGCCCTTGTCCGTTCTGCTGATGCGGGCAAGGCTAAAATAGTGAGAATCGCTGATAGATGGGCCACGTGGATCGTGGTCATAGCCTTGGTATCGGCCATTGGAACCTGGCTGGTCACAGGTGAGGCCATCCGCGCCGTCACCATCTTGGTCGTCTTCTGTCCCTGCGCACTCGTTCTCGCCACCCCAACCGCAATCATGGCGGCAATAGGAAATGTCACCAATTTCGGCATCCTTGTACGCGAGGGCGATGCTTTGGAGCGCCTGGCTCGGGTGCGAAGCGTCACCTTCGACAAAACCGGCACGCTCACCCGCGGAAAGCCGCGCGTGACGGCGGTGAAGCCCTTTGTTTCCATGCATGGTAGACATGCGGGGTGCTGCGAAAGCCACGGATCGGCAAGTGCCACTTCCCCTATAGATGAGACAGAGCTTTTGCGCCTGGTGGCAGCAGCTGAGTCCATGAGCGAACATCCTTTGGGGAAGGCCATCGTTGAGGGATGGAAGGAGCGGCGCGCTGATGCAACCGAGACGCTTCCGGACGTGTGCGAATTTGAGATGACCCCCGGTCGTGGTGTCAGAGCAACCGTAGAGGGCAGACGCGTGATGGCGGGCAATTTTGAGATGTTGCTTGAAGCCGGCGTGGCAGGCGCGTTGGGGATCCACAGCCTTGGTGATGAATTTGTCGATCAGGGTTGCACCGTGGTGTTTGCGGCAATCGATAATGCGGCGGCCGGTGTCGTGGCTCTTGCCGACACCGTGCGCGAAGACGCAACCTCAACCATAACAGGCATTAAGGCGCTCGGTGTGGAACCGGTGCTGCTCACGGGCGATCACGCGCAGGCAGCGCATACTATTGCTGCTTCTGTGGGAATAGACGAGGTAAGAGCGGAGTGTCTGCCCGCTGACAAAATGACTGCTATCGAAGAGCTCCAGAGATCAGGTGACGTATGCATGGTGGGCGACGGTATCAACGATGCCCCAGCCTTAAAGCATGCCAACGTAGGTATTGCCATGGGAGGCACCGGCAGCGACATTGCGGTGGATGCAGCAGACATCGCGCTTGTCCGCGATGATATTGCAGCCCTGCCGCACCTGCTGGCTCTGTCAAGGCGCATGATGACCACCATCAAGCTCAACATGATATTCTCCATGTCGCTCAATTTTGCAGCCATTATCCTTGCCATGACGGGCCTTCTCAACCCGGTCGCCGGCGCACTCGTTCACAATGTGGGTTCGGTGGTTGTCATTGCTAACTCCGCAACGCTTCTGCGGTGGCGGAAAAGGGTGAAAAAGGAAAGATCCCGGTAGAACCAAGTGCCGGATAGAACCAACTGCCAAACCGTCAAGGCCAAGGCGCGTGTTTCTGATATTGCGAAGCGCGCCTTGGCAACCGCAGCGCTTGGCACACTGGTGATAAAAAGGCTCCTTGAGGGAACTTGAAAGAGAGACCCATCTCAACGCCTACAGCAGCAAAACTACTTCCTTGATGCTTTCCGCCGTCGAGACGTCAGAAAGCGACAGGGAGCCAGAGTCCGAAAAGCCGAACCCAGCAACTGATTGGGCAGATGGATCCAGATGAGAAAGGGCGGGGCGACTTATGCCAAGGGGGAAGGGCATCTGTGGCCGCCCGCCTCGCGGAAAAGCGTTCGGAAGACGCTTTGTGAGGATTCGTTGCCGGGCGGAAGGGGGGGACCGCCCAGTCAACACGTCAGCTTCCTCAGTGGATGTAAACCACGGGTAACTTTATACAGTCCTGCAAGATGTTAGTCAATATTTACTTTTATAAAAAGTGGCGCTCCACAAGATGTGCAAATCTTGTTCTTACAACTCTTGCTCCCACAGTGCTTTAGGCAAAGCACGCCGAGTGATCCGGTGACAATGCGAATAAAGCATCGTGAGTCCCTGATTCATATTGTCGTCACAGAATCCCGCGGCACCAAGAAAGAATCCCGCGGCACCAAGAAAATGTCCACATCGCCAAACCCTGGATTGGCCGCCTAACCGATCCAGGGAAGTGAGGTGTCTGCACTCTTAAGGATGGTGACGATGGACACGCTGCTTCCCAATCTTGTCACTCGAAATGTCCGCACTCTTAAGGACGGTGAGCTGGCAGATGGAGGAATGACGAGCTGGCAGGTAAAACGTAGAGGCTATGACAGTGTTAGGTGGATGCCGACGTATTGGGCCGTCTCGGGCAGGTCAGAAATACTATACACAGCGCTCAAGTCGCAGGCGGCCACACGCCAGGTACAGGTGCCCACATCGGTTTCGATGGTGCCTTCCACATACGTGTTACCTACGGAATCGGTCTGAAACTCCACACCTTCGTCAATTGTCCAGCCCTGAGAGTCAAGGGCAGTTTGAATGGCCTCCTGCGCGTCTGCCACCCGTAGATCGGCATAGCGCACACTCATGGTGATTCCACTGTCTCGGCTGGAAGTAAAGCGCCATGAGCCAACCAGATACTCCGATGCAGTCACAGCATCCATGCTGCCTATGCCATCCGAGAGGGCTACGGTCGCATCTGTGAGGCTGACGTCGCTGGGAAGTTTCATCACGTCAAGGTCTTCATCCTCTTCGGAAAATTGATAGGTGATGTATCCGGCATCGATAAACTGTTGAAGAATGGTTTCGTCATCAAGGCCAATGAGGGTTGTCATCTGGGGGAGATCATAGGAAACATCGCGGTTGATGTTTTCCTCCACGGTTGCCGCCTGTCTCTCGGCGCCGTGAAGAATCTGATCGATCGCCCGATAGGACAAGCATCCGCCGATAATTGCGGCTATAAGTGCGCACACAGCGCACGCCGTCCATATGTGTTTGGGTGGGTCGAAGGGGCGCTTGAGTATAGAGGCGTCCAGATATTTTACGCCTCCGCTCTCGCGCTGCACGAGCCGCTTGCGACGCTTATGGCCTGATTGCTTATTGATGAAGTTCATGCCAACCCTGTTCTCCGGCTAAAAACTTCGCGATTATATCACGCTGACTTGAAAACCAACTGTGGTAGCATACTCGGGACAACCTGTGGGGGAGTAGTTGGCGCTTTAGAGCGCGGCACGTTCAACAAACCCGGCTTGGTGCCTGGCGTGCCTTAAATAGCAAGACCCATGGTGCAGCCGTATTCTCGCGTGCACGCCGGGTCTTTTTTGCTGCTTGGCTTTGCATGCAACGGCTTTCGGTTCCTGCAAACAGAAAGAGGCAGCATGGATTTGTCCATATTCACAACGCCTGAGGCGTGGATCTCCCTTATCACACTGATTTTTTTGGAGATAGTCTTAGGGATCGACAACCTTGTGTTTATCTCCATCACCACTAACCGCCTTCCCCAAAACAAGCAGCACATAGGCCGCAAACTGGGCCTTCTTGGCGCGCTCATCATGCGCATCCTCTTTCTGAGCTTTGCCTCGTATCTCGTGCACATGACTGACTCGGTGTTCACAATCGACGTAGGTATATATGCACATGGATTCTCGGTGCGCGACATGGTGCTGCTGGCAGGTGGTGCCTACCTAATCTACAAAGGTATTACCGAGATACTCGACATGCTCCGCTTGACCGAGATAAAAGCTGCGCGTTCCGAGGAGCACAAAGCCCTCCATGAGATAGGCTTGCCCCAGGCCATCGCCACCATCATGGTCATGGATGTCGTATTCTCTATAGATTCGGTAATCACCGCAGTCGGTATGGCTAACCATCTGATCATCATGATCATCGCCGTCATGCTTGCTGTGCTCATGATGATAGTTTTCATTGATGTCATATCCAACTTCATCAACGGCCACCCCGAAATGAAGATGCTCGCTCTCACCTTCATCGTGGCAATCGGATGTTTGCTCGTGATCGACGCTATAGGGCTGTATACCGGCATCGAGCTTCTTCACATGCCTATAGAGAAGCTGATCGTATACTTTGCCATGGTGTTTTGCATCGTGCTGGAAGTCATCCAGATGCGCTATGACAAAAACCACGAAGAGTGGATTCGCAAGTGTTGGCAGGAGGAAACCTTACGGCAGATGGAGATCGTGCAGACCGAGATACTGGATCGCGTGGAGGAGGAGCGCGGCGAAGACGATGGAGCCGTCGAGACCGCTCTGTCTTCCGCGGACACATCGCCTGTGCCCGTTTTTATTGGGGACAAGGTGTATGTTGTGCTACCCCTACCCGGATGGAACCCCGCTGCGCTCAAAAGCATAATCGGCTCATCGGAGAAGGTTGCTGCGACCTTGAACAGTCCCATCGAAATTAGCCCCGGTTCCCTTGAGAACGGCTCCGAGACTGAAAAGGGTCACGGAAGCGATTTGGGCGAAGGTCGGTAGTGTCGATAGCGCTTTCGTGGTGCCTTCGTAGGGCTATTCGAATTGCCCCAGGCCCTCATCCGAGACCACGAGGCGCACCGCGCGCGGTAGGATGCGAGCAACAAGCGGGGTTTTGAGCTTGGTTGCCTCGCCGTCATACTGGATTCCAAAGGCCGGATCGGCATTGATACGAATCTCTTTGCCCGAGTAGATGTCAAGTGCCTCGCCACGGCTGGGGTAATGGCCGTCGCGATCGAGCATGGCGGCAAATACCGCAGGAAGAAGCTCAATGGCGTTTTTGGCTTTGAGTACAGCGATGTCGAGCACCCCGTCGCGCGGCTGATTGTAATGGGTGACCGAAATATCAAACTGTATCTTGGAGAAGTTCACCAACAGCACGCCGAGTCCTTCGGTCTGAATGGTCTTACCGTCTATATCAATCTCTATGCGCGAAACCTGGGGTGTGATGTTGGCACCAGCTGCAAGGAAGTATGCCATGGGGCCAAACAGCCGCTTGTTGGGTGCGGCGCTTTCCATAATGACGGCATCGTAACCGGCACCTGCCATGATGATGAAGCCATGCTTCTCGCCTTCGACCTCTATTTCGCCCATATCGAAATCAAGGGTATGCCCTTTGCGTACGAGCTTGGCAAGTGCATGAGGTTCGATAGGTTCGAGCAGATTGAGAGAGAGCAGATTGGCTGTGCCGGCAGGATAGGGCAGAAGCGCGACGTTCGTTCCGCACAAACAGTGCGCTACCGTAGCCACCGTTCCGTCACCGCCCGCTGCCACCACCAGATCAAAGGCAGTTGCGTCCTTGAGCATCTCGCTGACAGGTGTGGTTCCATCGGTCGATCGCAGGCACACCTCATCACCGTCCTCCACAAACGAACGCACAAAATCGTAGATGGATCCCTCTTGGTAGCCCGATAACAGATTGTTGATAATGAGTACTTTCATGTGCTTGCCCCCTCGTTCGTAGCTAGAATACTACAGTGGCGCCTGTACTGACACGAAGTGGCTCGAAGGACTAGTTTTGTACATCACCGACCAAAGCCAGCTTGCGGATTTTGTCCGCCATGCGCAAGCGAGCGACGTGCTTGCTGTGGACACCGAATTCATCCGAGAGAAGACATACTGGCCGCGCCTGTGCCTCATGCAGCTGGGAACCGAAGAGCGCAGCGTGGTGATCGATCCGTTTAAGGTTGGAGATCTGCGGCCTCTTGTCTCCCTTTTCAAAGATGAGGGTATCGTCAAGCTCTTTCATGCTGCCGGACAGGATATAGAGCTCATCTATCACGAGCTGGGTGTGGTTCCCAAACCCGTGTTCGATACGCAGATCGCGGCATCGCTTCTGGGAGATGCCCTGCAAATAGGATATGGCACCCTTGTGTTCTCAGAATTCGGTATCAAACTGAAAAAGACCGACTCGTTTACCGACTGGAGCCGCCGTCCCCTGGCAGAATCGCAAATAGATTACGCCTTGGATGATGTTGCATATCTACCCAAACTCTACCGGCGCCTCACATCCAAACTCGAATCGCTGGGACGTCTCTTGTGGCTCGAACCCGATTTTGCAGAGCTTTCCAACGAGGCGCGCTACATTAAACATCCCGAAGAGCGCTACAAACGGCTCAAGCGAGCGAATCAGCTCTCGCGCCGTCAGCTGAATGTGGCGCGCGCGTTAGCCTCATGGCGCGAACTTACGGCCATGAAACGAAATGTCCCCCGCAAGCGGATCCTTTCCGATGAGCAAGTGGTGGAGATCTGCAAACGCGAGCCCCGCACCCTTGATCAACTGTTTATGGTACGCGGCGTTTCCTCAGTACTGAGCATGTCTGATTCCCGCAAGGTGCTTGCGATATGCATACAATCGCTCGATGCACCTGAGGAAGAATGCCCCGAACTCCTGCGCCACTTCGACAAGAATGAACCCAGCGTGGATGCACAAGTCGATCTCATGAGTTCCTTGGTCAAACTTCGCGCTCACGATAGCGGTATTGCATTCGCGGTGCTCGCCTCACACTCCGACCTCGTGAAAATCGCGCGGGCCCACTACGATGACGTTGACGTCCTCAAAGGATGGCGTCGTGCTATTGTGGGCGAGGAGCTTTTGGCTCTCATGCGCGGTGAGATTGCCGTATGCGTGGATGACAAGGGTACCCTGAAAACGGTGCCTCTGGATTGCTCATTGTTCGAAGGATAGGTTACGGATGATTCACGAGAATTCCTTTGGGTAATCGCTTAGGTAGAATGCTCTTGTCAGATACGAATGCTGCTACACCACCCACCACAGGCACACTACGACCTACGAAGGAGAAGTGATTCCAGATGCCTATCATCCCCACGGGAAGCGGTATGGGCCTTTATTTCGCCGTTATGATACTCACCATCGTAATCGGAGGCGGGGCTCAACTCTATGTGAGCACGCAGCTCAAAAGATACAACAAGGTTTTCTGTTCCTGGGGCATTACCGGAGCCAATATGGCGCGGCGCATGTCCAACGACAACGGAATTCCCCAAATCGGCATCAACCATGGCGGTCCCAACCAGGATTTCTACGACCCGCGCACGCGATCTATCACCCTTGGTACCGAGTCTTATAATCGCACCACCATCACTGCCGTGGCCACGGCGGTACATGAGGTGGGTCATGCCTGTCAGCACGCCCAAGGCTATATGTTTTTGCGGTTCCGCAGTGCTTTGGCTCCTGTTGCCAACCTGGCATCCAACGCCTGGATCATCGTGTTGATTATCGGCATTTTTACGGGTCTCACGGGACTTGTCCAGCTAGGCATCATCCTGTTTGCTGCCGTTTTGCTGTTTCAAGTCATCACGCTTCCGGTCGAGTTTGACGCCTCGCGCCGGGGCCTTGCATACCTCAGAGCATGCGGCATGGCAGAAGCTGAACTCTCCGGCGCCTCCAAGGTGCTGCGCGCCTGCGCCTTCACCTATGTGGCTGCCGCGCTGACCGCGCTCATCCAGCTCCTGTATCTGCTCCTTGCTCACGCCGAGGAATAATGCTGCTGTCGCAGGTGAAAAACGAGGCGGTGTACCCAGGGCAATCCCAAAGAGTCCCAGAACAGCGTCCTCTTAGCGTCTCTGAGGCCATGAGTATTGCTCGAGGTGCCCTTGAAGGCATCTCTGTGCGCGTGGTGGGCGAGGTTTTTGAGGTGAGCGCCAAAGCGGGCTACAAGGCCGTGTACTTCACGCTCAAAGACGCAAGGGCATCCATGCCCTGTATGATGTGGATGAACCGCTATCGAGCCACGCGCATCCAGCTTCAGGTGGGCATGCTTGTCGAACTGACGGGAACCTTCACGCTCTACCCTCCTCGCGGGACAATGAATCTTCTAGTTGATTCCCTTTCCATGACAGGCGAGGGGGAACTTCGCCGTCGTGTGGCCCAGCTCGCTCATGCCTTAGAGCTTGAAGGGCTTATGGATCCGCTTCGCAAAAGATCCATACCCACCCTGCCCGAGCATGTGGGCATAGTTACCTCCCCTCTAGGTGATGCCGTACACGATGTCCTGCGAACCTTCCGACGCCGCTGGCCTGTGGCGCGCATATCCTTTGCCGGAGTGCATGTGGAGGGCACAACCGCTCCCGCCGAGATAGTAGAGGGTCTTCAGGCGTGTGCGGATGCGGGATGCGACATCATTTTGCTCGTACGCGGTGGCGGCTCCTACGAAAGTCTGATGCCGTTTAACGACGAAGGTCTTGCGCGCGCGGTGGCGGCCTGTTCTGTCCCCGTGGTCACGGGCATCGGACATGAGCCAGACAACACCATCGCCGACATGGTGTCAGAGCTGCGTGCCTCCACACCTACGGGCGCAGCGCTGCAGGTGACCCCCGATATGACCGGCCTGGTAACTGAAATTGATTCTAAGGCTCACCGGATGGCTTTCGCGCTCTCACGCTGCCTTGATCAAATGAGCCTTTCGCTCAAGCGCTGCGCATCGCGGCCTGTGCTTGCCGATGCTCACGCACTCTTTGCAACCGACCTCATGACGCTTGATGTGATGAGAAGCCGCCTTTCCAGGCTTCGTTCAAGCCTCTTCACCTCGCAAAGAGCACGTCTTGACTCCGCGCAAAATAGTTTACCCCGTTCCCTCCCCTTAAGCCTTTCACGTGAGAAGACACGCTTGGAGGAATTAGGGAAGCGACTTCGCGGAATAGGGTTTACCCTCCTGGCAAGATACTCCCAAAAGTTGATTTCCGATGAGAGGCGTTTTCTCTCGTGCGCTCCAACCCTCATGAACGGATTCGAACGAGAGTTCGCTTTCAGAGCTGGACGTCTCCACGATCTCTCGCCGCTTGCGGTCATCGCACGCGGGTATTCGCTCATCCACGACGATCAGGGTCGCATCGTCAAGAAAACGGGCGACGTTTCGGTGGGGCAGAAACTTGACGTTACCGTGTTGGACGGGACTCTTGTATGTGCGGTGGAAGATATCCGCCCCCACAAGATTCAGCCTCACTCGACGGCGGCGGTGCCGCCCACACAAGCCTGAGGGCGCCGGAAAGGCCACAGCATTGGCACAAACGCACTACGTAAGGAGATGTTTATGAATCAGAGCCAAAACCAAGATCAGGATCAAAAACAAGATCAAAGTCAAAGCGACTCGTTTTCGCAGATGAGATTTCGCGAGGCAATGGATGAACTCGACAGGAGAGTAAGCCTCCTTGAAAGCAACACCCTTGAGCTCGAAGACAGCCTTGCTTCTTACGAGCGAGGTGTGATGCTTCTTTCCAACCTCAAGACGCGCCTGGCTGATGCACAGCAGAAAGTGGACGTTTTGATGGGTCAGCTTGACGTTCCCACCGATGATACGACCACTGACGCAACTCTTTCCTAGTCTTGGGTTGCCAAGGGTCTTCTTTGGCATAAACTATTCTTTCGCGCAAGCGTACCAGCTCCCTTTCTGTTGCAGGGAGCTTTTTAATCCGTCCGGTGTTTGCCCTAGCCCGCATCGGATGGAACTCTACGGAGGCTCTACGAAAAAAACGAGGAGGGGTCTAATGCCCGGCTGCTTATTCTGTCAAATTGCCGCAGGTGAAATTCCTTCGACCATCGTCTATGAGGATGATCTGGTGGTTGCCTTCGACGATATTTCCCCGCAAATGCCTGTACACACGCTCATCGTACCCCGCGAGCACTACGATAACGTTGGTGATAATATTCCCAATGATCTCATGGGACATCTTTTCAATACCGTGAAAAAGGTTGCCAAGATCAAAGGTATTGATGCGTCGGGGTATCGCGTTATCGTGAACACCGGCAACGACGCACAGCAGACGGTCCACCACGTACACGTCCATGTGCTTGGCGGCGCGCCCATGAACTCGGGCTCTCCTGCACTGTAGGCTAGACAACGGAGACATTACGTGAAAATTCTTGTCATCAACGCTGGCTCTTCCTCACTGAAATACCAGCTCATCAATACCGAAGAACAACGCATGCTGGCCAAGGGTCTCTGCGAGCGCGTCGGAAGCAAAGATTCCTACGTCAAACACGGCGTAGATAAAGACGAATACGTTTTTGCCCAACCGATGCCCAATCACGAAGAGGCCCTTAAAGTGGTCTTCGACGCCCTGTGCCACAACGAACACTCCACCATCACCTCCCTTGATGAGATCGATGCCATTGGCCATCGTGTCGTCCATGGTGGCACTTACTTCAATTCTTCGGTTCTCATTACCCCCGATGTTATCGACAAGATCGTGGAGCTGTGCACTCTTGCCCCTCTACACAACCCTCCTGCGCTCAAGTGCGTACAAGCATGCCAAACCCTGATGCCTGGCATGCCCCAGGTGGCCGTGTTCGATACGTCGTTCTTCCAGACCCTGCCGCCTTCGGCCTATATGTATCCCTTGCCCTATGAACTGTGCAAAAAACACCAGATCCGAAAATATGGCGCACACGGCACATCGCATCGCTATATTGCCCAGCGTTGTGCTGCGCTGATGGAGCGTCCCCTTGAAGATCTCAAAATCATCACCTGCCATTTGGGCAACGGTTGTTCTGTCAGCGCCATTGACCACGGCATAGCGGTCGATACCTCCATGGGATTTACTCCGCTCGACGGTCTTATGATGGGAACACGTTGCGGCGCAATCGATCCCGCGATCATCCCGTTTCTTGAAGAGCGGGAAGGCTTGTCGCCGGCAGAGGTGAACGAGTTGATGAACAAGCAGTCGGGTCTCAAAGGCATCTCCGGCATAAGTAACGATCTACGCGATGTGCGCAAGGGTGCCGAGGAAGGCCACGAGCGTGCCATTCTCGCCTACGAGATGTATGCGCATTCCGTCCGCAAGTACCTGGGGCAGTACTTCATCGAGATGGCTGGAGCCGATGCCATTGTGCTTACGGCCGGAGTGGGGGAGAATTGCGACAGGATGCGCCGTATGATTTTCGCGGGCTTACAGCCCTTGGGCATCGTCCTTGACCAGGAGAAAAACCGCCGCCACCACCATGGCAAGGAGCGGTTTATCTCACACGATGACTCCCCGGTAAAGATCATCGTCATTCCCACTAACGAGGAGTTCATGATCGCGCAAGACACCTTGGAGATCGTTGAGCGCGAGGCATCCCGATCTGCCTCCTGATCCCTCCCCACTTTCGTCTTCTTGCCTCTTGTATAGCAAAAGCCCCGGAAATCCTGTCTATCCGGGGCTTTCTTTCGTTCGGGTTTTGTTCGGTAAGGTTTTATCCGGTAAGACCCTTAAGGTCCGCTACGAATGCTGCGCCTGGACGGCAGTAATGGCCACAACACCCACGATATCCTCAGCCGAACAGCCGCGCGACAGATCGTTCATCGGAGCGCCAAGACCTTGCAGAATGGGGCCGTAGGCCTCGGCCTTAGCAAGGCGCTGCACAAGTTTATAGCCGATGTTCGCAGCATCAAGGTCAGGAAACACAAGCACGTTGGCTGTGCCAGCAACAGACGAGCCAGGGGCCTTAGAGGCACCCACGCTAGGAACCAGCGCCGCATCGGCCTGAAGCTCTCCATCGATGGAATAATCCGGAGCCTTCGCCTTTGCCAAGGCCACGGCTTGCACAACCTTGTCGGTATCGTCGTCTTTCACCGAACCGTACGTAGCATGCGACAAAAGCGCCACACGCGGCTTAGAACCCACAATGCGCTCATAGGACGTGGCGGTTGCCACGGCTATCTCGGAGAGCTCCTCGGCGGTGGGCTGGATGCATACGGCGCAATCGCTAAACATGAAGGTTCCGGCATCTCCAAAGGCGCAATCGGGCACTTCCATCACGAAAAACGAACTGACGGTTTTCGTGCCGGGGGCAGGCTTGATGATACGAAGCGCCGGATGGAGCATGTCCTTGGTGGCATGGCAAGCGCCTCCCACCAAACCGTCTGCCCGACCCGTTTTGAGAAGCATGGTGCCGAAATACATCACGTCATCCATCAAGGAGAGAGCTTCCTCTTCGGTCATGCCCTTGGCGCGGCGCAACTCAAACAGCCGAGCGGAAAGCTCGCCACGAAGCTCGCTCGTTTTGTTGTTCACTATCTGCATACCCTCAGAATTGAAGCCCTTGGCAGAGAGTTCGTCAGCGTCTCCGATGAGGATGACATTGGCAATGCCCTGTTTGGTTATCTGCGCAGCTGCGTCAAGAACGCGCTCATCGTTGCCTTCGGGTAAGACGATGGTCTTTTTGTCGGCACGTGCCTTTTCGATCATGGTATCAAGGAAGGTTGCCATGGTGTTCCTTTCCTGTCCGTTCCTGTATGGATACTTGTCAAAAACCGTCACTGCACGATATCACAGCGAGGCTTGGGGCTAAAACGAGATGAGGCAAAGGCTTCAAAACCGCCTGCAAAATCGCCTAACCGTGCAAGAGTCTGCAACAAGAGTGTACAAGAGTCTGTTGCAGGAGTCCGTTTTGCCCATCCCATGATAAAGCTCAGGAGAGATTCCAAGGCGGGGTACAATACCCTACGTTACGTATTTTCGGTCAAAGCGTTTCATCGGATACCCTTCACGATGCTGGGAGGGCTTTCGGATAAAGCGCTGCTAAGATGACGATAAGAGAAAAGGTATCACCGTATGAAGACCATCTCGTTCATCGTTCCATGCTACAACTCTGCGGCTTATATGGATGCCTGCATTGAATCCATTCTGGCCTGCGATTACGACGGAAAGGGCGATATTGAGATCCTTATAGTTGATGACGGGTCCACAAAGGATGCCACCCCGCAGAAAGCCGATGAGTGGGAGCGGCGCCATCCCGGAATCATCCGAACAATCCATCAGCCCAACAAAGGCCATGGCGGTGCCGTGAACACCGGACTCACAGCTGCTAAGGGGCTGTATTTCAAGGTGGTTGATTCGGATGACTGGCTTGATGAGCAAGCCATGCACAAGATCATGGAATATCTGCGCCAACAGGCAAAACTCAAAGATCCCACCGATTTGGTGATCGCCAACTACGTGTATGAAAAGGTTCACGAACAGACGCGCACAGCCATTCGCTATCGCAACGTTTTTCCCACAGAGAAGAAGTGCGGCTGGGAGGACACCCGCCGCTTCAAACACTCGCAGTACCTGCTCATGCATTCCGTGATCTATCGCACGAAGCTGCTGCATGACTGTGGACTTACACTGCCTGAGCATACGTTTTATGTGGACAACATCTTCGTGTACGTCCCGCTGCCGTATGTGAAGACCATCTACTACCTTGATGTGGATATGTATCGCTACTACATTGGTCGCGAGGATCAAAGCGTCAACGAACAGATCATGTATTCGCGTCGCGACCAGCAGCTTCGCATCACGCGCACGATGATCGACTCGGTTGATTTGCCCTGTAATACCGTCTCGCCTCGCCTTGAGAGCTACATGGAGAGTTACCTTTCTATGATGATGTGCATCTGTTCGATTTTCCTGCGCCTAAAAAAGAGTGAGGAGAATGAGCGCGATCGCAAAGCCATCTGGGCGTATCTAGAGGATCGAAACCCCGTGCTTTACAGGCGTATCAAGCGTACCCTTCTCAATCGGTGCGCTAACATTCCCACCGAGGCAGGCCGTCAAGCGATCCTTTTCGTCTACCGCCTAGCACGAAAGGTATTCAAGTTCAACTGATGTTACCGGCGATACGTCACCGACGATAATCCTCAGGGTTTTTCGCCGCAGTCCCGGTGGTTTTGTCCTTCATTCTGAGTTCGCGTCCGAAAAACACAGCGGCATCTCCAAAACGGTCTTTCACACGATCCGTTGCCTTTGCAAGCTGTTTTCCCTGATCGGCCCCTATCCTGTATGCCCGTTTTTTACCCTTTGAAGGGTTGTGGGGTTTTCCTCCCACCTCCGCCGATCCGGATATCTGCCCGTCGCCGAATGGGGACACATCTGCCGAGGGAGCATTTTCCTCAAGCCCTGTGACAAAAGGGGAGGTATCGAAAAGAGCCTCCTGTAGCATGCCCTTTTCCTCAAATCCGGTAACGGAGACACCTACAAGCCTTACGGCCAAACCGGGCCTCCAAATTTCGGTTATCATCGAATGCAAATGCGGGATGAAGACATGCTCGTTGTCATAAGGAGCATTGAGGCTTTTCTGAATGCTTCGGGTCGTGCGATTGGAAAAGCGCAGCTTGAGTCCCAGCGTGCGACCCTGGATCCCTTTTCTTCTCAGCCTTCTGCCCACCTTGGATGCCATGGTGTCCGCCACCGCTGCTACCTGATCGAACGTGGTCAAATCCTCCGCCAATGTGGTTTCGTTGGATACTGACTTCACCACATCGTCAGAGGCCACGGGAGTCATATCCAGCCCCAGACAGCGTTTGCGCATCATCTCAGCATTCTTGCCCCATATGGAACGCAAAAGCCCTTCGGGTGCTTCAGCCAGCTGTCCCAGTGTTGCAATACCGCAGCGAATCAGTGCCTCTTCAGAGCGAGCGCCAATACCCGACATGCACCTGATGGGGAGGGGAGAGAGAAAATCCTGTTCGCGTCCGGGATAGACCACGGTAAGACCCTGGGGCTTGTCCATGTCGGAGGCTATTTTCGCAATGGTTTTGCTGGTTCCCACACCTATAGAACAGGTGATGCCAATTTCTTCCACGCGATACTGGATGCGTTGTGCTACCGAGACCGGATGCTCAACGTTGAGATGAGTGGGGGAGATATCCAGAAAGGCTTCATCTATGCTCACCTGCTGCACATGGGGACTTTCGTCTGTGAGAATAGACATGACCTGGGATGCCACGGCGCGGTAGCGATCAAAGTGTCCCTGGGTCCAGATGGCATGGGGACAAAGTCTGCGCGCCACAGATGAGGGCATAGCGCTACGAATGCCGTATTCACGCGCCTCGTAGCTTGCGGTTGAGACCACACCGTGCCTGTCGGGATCGCCACCGACAATGACAGGCTTTCCCCGCCATGCCGGATGGTCGAGCTGTTCCACCGATGCAAAGAATGCGTCCAGATCAACAAGGAGGATGGCAGGTGCATTCCAGGTGTCACAAGAGCTGAGAAAGCCTATGTCTGGCTTTTTCTCCATCCCTCTCCTTAAACGAATAAATGTTCGATTTCAAAATGGTATCATACTCCTTGAAGCTATGGGCAAAAAGCAAGGACTGCGGTGGCTATAGTTGTGGCTATGTGGTCGTTGATGCGTGAAAGGATTCTCAGAAACCGCCTCAAAACCACCTTTGGGAAGTTTGTCGCACTATGGTGTGCTGCATTCGTCTTGTATGTGCCTGTAATCTTTCAAGCGGCCATCTTGGCTGCCTCATCTGTTCGGAGGTCGGAATGGATAAGAATCTGCAGAGGTTCCGATGGTTTGCGCTGGCTGGCTCTCTATGTGCTGTTGTTAGCCTTTTTGTTGGCGGGGTCATGCTGGATTTGTTAGGGTTCATTCTTGGGTATTCCAGCTATTCGAAGGTCAAGCGTCTTCGTGCTGAGAATCCGAACGACCCGTATATTCAGGTGGTTTTTAGGCTTGCACGCAATTCCATGTGCTTTTGTGTCATCGCCGCTGTTTTGAACCTGGCCGCTGCATTGTTATTTTTACCGTCCATGATGGATGAGATTTTGGAGTCCGCCACATCATCTCCGGCGTTCTAAAACAAGATCGCCACTTAAGAGGCAAGGATCGGTTTCACCTTCGCCGCCTGAATCACAGGGGAGCCCACAGTCCGCCAGGCACGCGGTGTTGTGCCGTAGGCACGCAGAAACATGCGGTTGAAGTAGCTCTGCTGAGCGAACCCGCACTCCCGCGCAATGACAGATACAAGATCGGCAGTGGTGCGTAACAGCTCTGCGGCGCGCTCGAGGCGGTAATTGATAAGGAAACTCACCGGGGAGTGACCGGTATAGTGTTTGAACAGACGTGAGCAGGTGCTTTTGCCGACATTGGCGGTGCGGGCGATGTCTTCAAGGCGGAGGTCGTCGGAATAGTGTTTTTGGATAAACTCGATCATGATCTTGAGTAGGGCGACATCAGCATCCACAGGATCCGCCTGTTCCTCACGTTCGACAAGCGCGCAGTAAAGCAGGCGAAAGATCCGAATGCTGTGCGCCACGATGTCGAGTTCGAAGGCGCGTGGGCGCTCACGTAGCAGGACTTCTATGGCCGCAACATCATCCCGGATGCGGGCAGCATGCTGCCAGTGACCCAAAATTCGGACGTGGCTGAAATCGGGATCCTCCATGACAGGTCGTATATATGCCTCATGAAACTGACCGTTTCCGATGATCGCATCGCTAACAAGAAGGATCAGTCCCGTACCGTTACCATCGCCGGAGGAACCGACAAGACGATGAAGCCGTTGACGGTTTATGAAACACAGGTCACCCTTATTAAGGGTAAAGGTGTGCTGTTCGGTCTGACAGAGCAGACACCCTTGAGTGGCGATCACCACTTCAAGAACATCGTGCCAATGGGCAAGTTCTCCAGCCTCTCTTAGCTTGGATGTGTCCACATGTTCGAGGGTGACAGGCAAATCTATTGCAGACGTGGACGGGCTGCTGGCGGGCATGGGCGGTTCTCCTTCCGAAACGCAGTCCTGTTCGGGAAAATAATACGGAAAATGCTGTTAAATTAGTAAAGAATTGCGATCAGAATAGCACAGAAGGTGGTATCAAAATAACGACGTTTGCCTTGGATTTATGAGAATGGTTGGTTGCAAATGTCCACACCCCCGTATCCGCAACGCTGTTGCATTTAGAAGTTCAACCTATCGAGAATTTTCAGAACTCTTGCGCAGGCACCGTGCGGGCATATAAGCCTCGGACGAAAGAGGAAATAAAAGCATGATAATATATGTTATGTAAAGTAAACCATAATGAAAAGGCAAACAATGGCATATGTACAAGGTGTAACTAGCGAGATATTAAGAGAACCCCAACTAGAAGAACTAAAAGAAGAACAAAGAAGAGGCGGAGGAATATAGGAATCAAAATAATCAGAGAAACGATCCCGAGAAAAGAGCAAAGCAGCAGCACGAGAAACACTAAAGACACTGCATATAACAAAGGGTGACGACGTTTGCGATGAACCTTCATAACCTTTCCTTGTTGAACCCGGCGTGACAATTTGCGCATCTGCCGAACATCATGCGCC